>CAZWCH010000014.1:800-15392 GCA_964632925.1 uncultured Candidatus Peribacteria bacterium | reverse complement strand
CCGGGAGAGAGAGCTCCTTCTCGACGACGACCGTAGGTGCGCCGATACCCCGATCGAACAGCCCCACGTATTCGAAGGCGGGAGGATCGATGCGCCGGTACCCTGCCTGCCGGGCGCGGTGGCGCACTGCCTTCTTGATATAGGTCATGTAGCGATGATCCTCTGGGAGGACATCGTGCGTGCCCTTGGGGGTGCGGAAAGCTTCGGGCATGAGCTGTGGAAGAGTACCAGCCGGCGCCTTCTTTCGGAAGAGTAAAACGCCCTTGTCCCGCGTGGTGCGGCGTTCGAGGATTCAGACGTCCTCAGGGCCGCAGGATAGCTAGGAGATTCGACTCCACGGGTATCTTCCCGTGGTCCAGGGCATAGATCTGCCCCCCATGAAGGAGCGTATGGATCGCGGCGAGATCGAGGAGGTCTTCGTCGCCTTCCGCGGGTTCCTCATGGAGCTCCAGGGTTGCTCTCTTCTCGTCGTAGATGCCCGGCTGCCGTGCTTCCTTGCAGAGGTAGAGTCGCGTGACTTTGCCAGCGGCGGCGCGCGGGAGGATGGTGCGAAGATCATCGGAGACGCGGTTGCCACCGAGGAGTTCCACCGCCTCCGCGACGGCATTTTCCAAAGATTCCTCGATCGTCTTCGCGACGAGCGGCCAGACGCGCTTGTGGATCTCCGTCTCCGACCATCGGTCGGGGCTGCCCTCCACATGCTCCGGGAGGAGGTGAGGGTAGGAGTTCGTTGCCCGGAAGTGGCCGAAGAGCTTCTCTCCGCCGACGAAGACAAGCGGGGCAGATTGCCCCTTGAGGAGGGGCAGGAACCGGGCGTTGACGGCGCGGAGATACTCGAGGATCTCGTCGTCCTGCGCATCCTTGAAGGCGCCCTGTCCGTGGAAGACGGCGTAGCGCCCGCCGCTCGGGGCGCTGACTGTGTGACGCTGCATGGTTTTCTCTTGCTTCTGCTCGCGCAGCGCTCCGCGCGGACCGGGGAAGATGTCCACGAAGATGTCGTGCATGGTTCTTTCAGATCCCCGCAGGAGCCGCACTGATTTCTCGCTCACGGCGAGCACGTAGAACTCCTTGCTGGTGTAAAGGAGCGAGAGGAGCGGCGTCAAGTGGAAGTGATCCGCGGCGAGGAGCTGTTCCTCGAAGGCCATGGGGAGCGAGAGGGTCACGAAGGCGTCCGGCGACGCGAAGATGGCGAGGCCATCTTTCTGATCCTCCCAGAACGGCTGGTGATCGAGGAGTTCCCGGACCTTCGCGAGGAGCTTGTCGGCCTCCGGCCGGCGGAGCCCCCGCGCTGCCAGCGCCTCCTCCGCATCCCTCAGCATGTTGCGCAGGCGCAGGGTGTCCTGCTGCACCTCGCGCCCCGTCCGGTGCACGGGCAGATAGAAGGAGAGCGCGTGGGGGCTCCGCTCCTTCGCGAGAGCGACGAATGCTTCACGGGTGAGGAGGTTGTCGGGCATAGGGATGAGATCGGGGTGACTGTACAAGGGGATGGCGGGAGAGGACAACCCCATGCCGTATATCAGGCGGAGAATCAGGAAATGCCTCGATGCTATTTTGTTTCCTGGAGGACCCGGCGGTGCAATTCGACGAGTTCCATGGCCTCTTTTCCATCGACAAGCCGAGGATCGCGTTCTCCTCCGTTGCTCCAGGAAAGGAAGGCGGCAATCTGATCACGCAGCTTTGTTTGTGCGGGGAATTCCCATGTCTGCGTATCTTGAGTGGAGCTGATGCCGTTTTTGACCCGAAGGATATCCTTTCCTTGCCGGTCAAAGTGCATTTGCAGTGTTGTGTCCGGCGTCGTGTGCGGGGGGTGTGATGCATGGAAGAGAACCGTACGCGCTTGTCCGAAGGGGTATGTGAAGGAGCTTCGTACGAATAAGGGCACATCGTCCGCTCGGTGCGTCTGCGCTGTGAGTTCGAGGGAGGTCGCTGCGTTGGGTCTGAGAGGAAAGGAAGGGTCTGCCGCATGAGCCTTCCCCTGCGCTGTCTCGTCCGCGAATGGATGGTAGAGGAGCGAGGATCGGTCGATTGCGATGCTGCGAATGCTGTCATAGGAAGATAATGTTCTGAACATCGTCATGAGGACGTGCGTTGCCTCATCTTCAAAATCGCCCACTGTTGGTCTCGTATCCCCGCGGCGGTCTTTGCCCCATACGCCAATTGCCTCGTGGATCCGGAGGCGATGCGCTCGAACGAGCGAGAGGCGACGGTCGAAAGCCTGTGAGAAGTTAATGAGGTATCCGACTCCCAGCCGTGCGTTGCCCTGGAGAAGTTCTTGGATAGCAGGGGCTTGCTCGCTGGTTACGAGGGGTTTTTCGACAAAGAGGTTCCGCACTCCGCACGCCTGCATGGTCTGCGTCACCGGCAGATGCCAGGGAGTGTTTACGAGCACGAACCCGATCTGCGGCCGGAATGTCTCGCAGATCTGCTCCAGTCTCGTCGATACGAGGATGTGGGGATGCTGCTTTTCGCAGGCGCGCAACCGGTCTTCATTCGTATCAACGACGGCGATGGCGGGAGCGTCGACCCCCGACTCTTGGAGGTTCTTCACGTAGGCTTCGCCCATCTTGCCGTATCCCGCAAGAACCACGCGATTCATTATTATGATACTAATATGACTTTTAAGTGTTTGTCAATGTACGCTGGTCAATGTATGGACGAAGCCGAATGGGGCGAGCGATGGGAGTTGAACCCACGACCTTCTGGGCCACAGCCAGACGCTCTAACCAACTGAGCTACGCCCGCCATCATCTCCATCCTACCCACAACCATCCATGTGGGGAAATACATATGATAGAGTGCATGGGAAGCACCGCCATATGTCCCAGCCCCTTTTCCGCACACCGAAAGGCACGCATGACGTCCTCCCCGAGGATCACCAGTACATGACGTACATCAAGAAAGCCGTGCGGCATCGGGCGCGGCAGGCGGGGTTCAAGCGGATCGATACGCCGATCTTCGAGGAACGCGGGATCTTCGAGCGCGGGATCGGCGAACACACGGATATCGTGGAAAAGGAGTTGTACTTTGTGACGGCGAAGGGCGTGGAGAGGGAGGAAACGGAAGAGCCGAAATTCGCTCTGCGACCGGAATTCACCGCCGGCATCTGCCGCGCGTACATCGAACACGGGATGCAGCAGCTCCCCCAACCCGTCCAGCTCTACGCCATCGGCCAATGTTTCCGCCACGACCGCCCGCAGAAGGGGCGCTACCGGCAGTTCCACCAGTTCGATTTCGAGATCATCGGCCTTAAAAACCCCAGTCTCGACGCGCAGCTCATCCACATCCTCACGAAAGTGTTCGGCGACATCCGCATCCTCCCGCGCCTCACGCTCCATATTAATAACATCGGCACGGCAGAGAGTCGCCGGGCGTACACGGCCGCGCTCCGCGATTTCTTCATCGGAAAGGAAAGCCGCCTCCCGGAACTCGACCGCATGCGGCTGGACGTCAATCCCCTCCGTCTCCTCGATTCAAAGGAAGAGGATACCCGGCTCATCCTGAAGAGCGCCCCCACTCTCGCGCAGTTTTTGAGCGATGAGAGCAAGCAGTATCACGCCACGCTCTGCGAATGCCTCGCGATCCTCGACATTCCTTTTACGGAGAATGTCACCCTCGTCCGCGGCCTCGATTACTACACGCAAACGGTTTTCGAATTCTGGGACAGCTCCACGGGAGCGCAGAATGCCGTCGGCGGAGGAGGGCGCTATGACGGTCTCATGGAACTCCTCGGAGGAAAGCCCGTTCCCGGCTCCGGTGCGGCCTGCGGCATGGAACGGATGATCTGGCACATGAAGGAGACGGGTATCCGCGTTCCGAACAAGGACCAGATCGATGTCTTCGTGGCGCAACTTGGCCCCGAGGCGAAGAAGCAGTGCCTCCTCCTCATCGCGGAGCTCCGGGAGAAAGGGGTCCACACGCTCGGCTCCCTCGGGGAAGCAAGCCTCAAAAGCCAAATGGGCCTCGCGGACAAGTTCGACGCGCGCTATGCCCTGGTTCTCGGGAAACTGGAAGTGAAGAAAGGAACGATCATCCTCCGCGACATGAAGGCAGGGAAACAGCAGGAAATCCCCTACGAAACCGCCATTCCGGAGGTGCTCCGCCTCCTCGGCGTATCTCAACTGGATACCTACATCCTCCGCGATCAGATGGGACCGGAGTTTGATGAAGATTGACAAAATTTGACATATATGTACAGTGATATTCTATGTATAAGAAATCCCGCGAAAAGGAAGGGAAACCTTTGGAATACTGGTGCCAGTGCGTGAAGGCCATGACGAGTCCCGAGGCTCTCAGAAACCACATCTGGAATGCGCTTCGGCGGAAAGAGATTTTCGATAATCTTCCGACCGACGTTGCGAGCGTCATCCGTGATTGCGCGGGATTCATCCGATCTAAAATCGAAGAGACGACGAGGACGCTCCCGCGCCTCCTGGAACGCGAACTCCGCTTTCCGGATGGGGAGAAATGGAATATACATCTCCCCGCCTTCCTCGCGGTGTACGAGGAGACCGCCGGAGACCGCCGGAAGGCGCTCAATGGCACGATGCAAGCAGCAGTGAAAGCCATGGCGGAAGGCCATACCATCGCCGACCGCGCTCTCCAGATCTGCGAACGTCTGAACGAAATTCCCTCTTGCAGGGACGCCCTTCAAAAAACCTACACCATGGAAGAGGTCGTCGCCTACGAGGCGCTCTCCCCCGACCAGTCTCAAGCAAAAATCCTCTTCGAGAAGCTGGTCGCTTCCATCAATCTGTTCCACAGTACCCGCATTCGCCGCCGCCCCCCCGTCGACATGCCGCCGGAGCTCGGCGATCGCATCAGTGAGCTTTTCTTCGCGATCCAGGGGTTCATGTACGGAAGAAAGAGCGAAGCGCGCCACACGCTCGAAAGCCTCACCGCGGACCTGCACGACATCGAAACGGAACTGGTAAGCGTTCTGGCGGAACAGTGATAGCCCCTCACCGTGAGCCCCGACCGACCGCTGGGAGAGGGAGTTCAGACATCAAGGTTCTTCACCGTCTTCGCATGAGTCTGGATGAACTTCCGGCGGGGGGCGACCTCCGCTCCCATGAGCGTTTGGAAGACGGCGTTCGCTTTCTCGGCGTCCTCCATCGTGACCTGCAGCATGATGCGATTCTCGGGGTCCATCGTCGTCTCCCATAATTGCTCCGCATTCATCTCGCCCAAGCCCTTGTACCGTTGCACCCGCACCCCCACTTTCCGTTCGACCTTCTTCTCTTTACCCCCCTTACTCACCTTACCCACAGTACCCTCTGCCGCCGCATCCTCGGTTTCGTCGGTTTCCTCGGTTGCTTCGGTTTCCTCCCCCATCTTCACCCCCCATTCTTTCAACGCATGCCCCTTCTCCGCATCGCTGAAGACATGCCGCACTTCCTTCCCGCGCTGGAGACGGTACAGCGGCGGCTGCGCAATGAAGAGGTGTCCACGATCGATCAGTTCCGGAAAATAGCGGAAGAAGAGCGTGAGGATGAGCGTGCGGATGTGCGCGCCGTCGACGTCGGCATCGGTCATGATCACGACACGGTGATATCGGAGCTTGCCGAAGTCCTTCTCATCGCCGATGCCGACCCCGAGCGCGATGATGAGCGCCTTGATTTCGGTGTTCGCGAGCATCTTGTCGAGGCGCGCCTGTTCGACGTTGAGGATTTTGCCCTTCAGCGGCAGAATCGCCTGGAACTTGCGGTTGCGCCCCTGCTTCGCCGTTCCCCCCGCGCTCTCCCCCTCGACGATGAAGATTTCGCATTCGGCGGGATCGCGGCTACTGCAATCCGCGAGTTTTCCCGGGAGCGTCATTCCCTCGAGCGCCCCCTTGCGGATGACGCTGTCGCGGGCGGCGCGGGCGGCGAGGCGCGCGCGCGATGCGAGGAGGCACTTCGCGACGATCTGCTTCGCGTCTCCCGGATGCTCTTCCAGGTACCGTCCCAGTTCCCCGTTCACCACCGTCTCCACCGCCGACTTCATCTCGGCATTCCCCAGCTTGCTCTTCGTCTGCCCCTCAAACTGCGGATCGCGCAGGCGCACGGACACGACGGCGGTGAGACCCTCCCGCACGTCGTCCGCCGTCAGATTCTCCTCCTTCTCCTTGAGTAACTGGAACTGCCGCGCATACGCGTTGATCGTCCGCGTGAGAGCCGTCTTGAAACCCGTGAGATGGTGGCCGCCTTCCGCCGTATGGATGTTGTTCGCGAAGCTCCAGACACACTCCTGGAACGATTGGCTGTACTGCAGCGCGACTTCCACCACCCCTTCCGGCGTCTCCTTGAGGAAAGAAATCGCCTCCGAGAGAGGCTCTTGCTCTTCATTGAGATGCTCCACGTATGCGCGGATTCCCCCCTCGAATGCGAAACGGTACAGGCGGGGATACTTTTGATCCGCCTCCGGACGCTCTTTACGGGCGTCGATGACGCCGATCGCGGCGCCCCTCGTAAGGTACGCCTGCTGGCGGAGACGCGTGAGGATGGTATCGAGGCTCCACCCGATGGCATCGAAAATTTTCGGATCGGGACTGAAGGCGATCGTCGTCCCGCGCTTGTCCGTTTTTCCCGCAGCGCGGACATCCGCAACCGGCTTTCCCTGGCGATACTCCTGCACGAATACTTTTCCCTCGCGCCGGACTTCCGCCTTCATCCAGCTGCTGAGGGCATTCACCACGGAAGCTCCCACCCCATGCAACCCGCCGGACACTTTGTAACCGCTCTGGTCCCCGCCGAATTTCCCTCCTGCATGGAGCGTAGTAAGCACCACCTCCAACGCCGGGCGCTTCGCGTGCGGGTGGATATCCACGGGAATACCCCGGCCGTTATCTTCCACACTCACCGATCCGTCATCCTGGAGCGTGACGGTAATCTGCGTGCAGTGTCCCGCCATCGCTTCGTCAATTGCGTTGTCGACGATCTCGTACACGAGGTGGTGGAGGCCCCGCGCATCCGTGGAACCGATGTACATTCCCGGGCGCTTCCGCACCGGCTCCAGGCCCTCGAGGACCTGAATGTGTTCCGCCGTGTACGCACCTTTTGCCACAGGCATCCCGGACAGTCTACGAGATAGCCTTTTTCCAAGCAATTCCCCGTTCCCATTTCCATTCGCTCCGCCAGACAGCAACGCTTGTCCGACGAATCCGAACCGCGTCGGCCTGCGCTTGTGCTGCCTGGCTGCGCGAATACCGCACATTCGACACCTCCATTGAACAAATTATTTATTCAAAAATAACCTGGAACCTAACACCTATCCCCTATAACCTACGCTTATGGCTATCTACGCTATCAAGAAAACAACGGAAACGAACGATGCCCTGCAACATCGCTTCAAGAAGCAGGTGCAGAAATCCGGCCTCATCAAGCTCCTCCGCACCCGTGCGGTCCTCCAGCGCCGCCCGAACCGGCGCGCGCAGCGCCTCCGCGCCCTCCACCGGGAAGGCCTCCGCGCGGAGAACAAGAAAAAACAGTTCTATTCGGCGATGTAGGTAGCGGAAATCCGAAATCCGAATATCGAAATCTGAGACAAATTTAGATGACCAAGGCGACGAGTATCCCCTCCCCCGGCGGGGGAGGGTTAGGGAGAGGGGATACGATTTGCCGATGCTTTTCAAAAGACTCGTTACACCAATGACAAATCGTGTCACCAGCAATATGTATTCGGACCCCCTCCCCTGTATCCCCTCCCGCCGGGAGGGGAGGTCTTCTTGCAACCGCAGTCCCCTTTTGGTATAGAATATTCCTTTGCCTTCACGCGCCTCGCCTCACGGCATCAACCCGCGCCTCGCGCATCTCCAGAGCGACCCTCTGTACCACCTCGGCTTCGATAAGGACATGGACATCGCCGGACTCTTCGGCGACGTGCGCATCGCCTGCATGGGAGGAAGCGCCGATCGCATGACGCATTTCGCGCGGCGCATCGCAACGGAACTTCCGGAATTCGGCGTCGACCCCGGCACACTCCGGCCCATGGGGAAGACGGAACGCTTCGCGCTCTTTAAGGTCGGCCCCGTCCTGTCCGTCTCGCACGGCATGGGCATCGGCTCCATCCGAATCCTGCTCCACGAGCTTACGAAGCTCCTCTTCTACGCCAGCGGCAGCACGCGGGGCATCCTCGATCATGTCGAGTACATCCGCATCGGCACATCCGGCGGCATCGGCGCCAGGATCGGACAGGTCGTCCTCTCCACCCGCGCGATCCACCCGCGCACCCTCCGGCCCGTCGACGAGATCTACCGCATGGGCTCTACGCACCAATTCCCCACGGAATTCAACACCGCGCTCCGCGAACGCATCTTCGCCGCGCGGGGCGACATCGAGGTGGTTGTCGGCGATACGTTGGCCGCTAATTGCTTCTACGAGGAGGAGCCAAACCTCTTCGGTGCTCTGGACGCTGGGTACGGGAAAGCGGAGCAACGGGAATGGGCGGAAGAATTGAAACGCCTCGGCATGAAGAATACGGAAATGGAAGCGACCGCGCTCGCGGGATTCTGCGGCCGGGCAGGCGTAGCCGCAGCCGATGTCTGCGCCGTGCTCGACCGCATGGGAGGCCGCGTCACCGCCACCAAAGAGGAACTCGCCCTGTACTCCGATCGCGCGCAAACCGTCGTTCTTCGCTACATACGGAGCCGGCTCAGCGACCTTGTTCAGCCCTCACCCTAGCCTCACCCCTTGGGAGATGGGGTTGATTCCACCAACCTTCACTTCGACGGCGATGGCACCGTGCGCAGGATGCTGTCCACTTCGTGCCAGAGCGCCTTCTGAAGACCACTTTGTGGAAGAGATTTCGACTGCGTTCCGTCGCGCACGCGCAGACGCCCGAAGCCGTGCTCATGCGGGTCGAACTGCCGATCTGTGGAAAAGCCGGCGCGCGCAAGGTTCGCGTCACTGAAGGAACCCTGGTTTTGGTAATTATGCAGCGCTTCTTCCGTGATAATTTCCAGGCGCGGCGGCGCGCCGCCCCCGAAGTACATCACGGTGGTCCCGATCACCGGATTGTACCCCCGCCACCATTCGTATCCCGACATCCCGGCGATGGAACCGTTGATCAGCCCGATCTTCTCGTTCACCATGTGATAGCTCGGGTGATGGAAGTGCCCCGTCGCCATCACGTCGATCTCCGCCATCTTCTCCCCGAGCCCCTTGAGGAGTTCCCGGAACTGGTAGATGGGAATGCCGCCGCTCCCCTTCCCGCACTTCTCCATGAAGATGTGCTGCGCGAGAATCTTGTGTCCCTGCACGTCTTCCATGATCGACGGCGTTTTGAAATACTCGCCGCCAAAACGCATGGGACTATACATCGCGTACCGGATATCCCCGTTCTTCCCCAGCCAGTCGTAGAACACGTCGCGGAGGAACCCCGAATGCATGGACCCGAAATTCTTGTGACCGCTGTTCCATTCGTGGTTTCCCGGCGTGATATTCACCGACTGGATCCTGGACCTCAGTTCCGCCGGAACCCCTGCCAAGACCTGCCGCAGCACCGACGTGACGAAGAGCTGCTGATCATCGATCCGGACGAGTCCTATGTCGCAGTTCTCATTCGGCATCTCCGGATAGTTTCGCCCCTGGATGATGTCTCCATTGAAGAAAAGATACGTCTTCTGGGCGGGGAGAATTCTGTGGAACGTGTAATCCAGCGCTTTCGTGTAGAGCTCGGTGCGCGCTGTCACCGAACCCGTTTGCCAATCGGAGAACATGACCGCCGCCATCCGCTCGCTCGTCTTTCCCATTTTTTCGAGGAACCGCTCGTTCCAAAAATCGATGCAGATGCGGCCGTCATCACACAGCGTCACGGGAGTGACGCCCGGCATGTAGCGCTCTCCACGAGGAAAGCGCTTGCGGGTCCCTTCATCCGATGACACGTACGTGTAGGAACTCCCGCCGTCCCGCACGCGGTGGAGTCCGGGCGTCCCGAGGACAAGCGTCTTCCCCCCTTCGAGCGACCCCATGCCGTGGGACTCCCCTTCCACCGCAAACACCCGCGGCACCTCCTCGCCCGCCGCCATGCGCTGCCCGACGTCCTCGCGCGCTTCCTTAAGAGGATCTTTCACCTTGGACGTCGGCGTCTGGCGGAAAAAATGCTTCTCCTCCCAGCGCCACTTCCGCCCCTCGGTGGCAATACTCATCGTGAAATCGGACGTCACCCGGAGCGTATCGGCCGCGTCATTCCCCGGAACGGGGATGTTGCCGATTTCCAGGACATCCCGCGCCAGCCGCGCCAGCCTGTCGCCGCCTTCGGCCAGCCGCTCCAGAGACTCTCCATCCTTCAACTTCTTATACGCGTAGAGGAGCAGGAGGTACTCCTCCATGTACTCCCCGTGCTGTTCGCGCACCTCTTCCGCGCTCCGGAGATGGCGTCCGGACCGGAGCATGTAGGGAAAGACGACCTCCCATTGGAATTGGAAATGCTGCGGCCACGCCTTGCTCCGCTGGGCCTGTTCGAACTGCCAGTAGGATGCTCCGCGCTCCAGATGCTCCCGGTTCGCCGATGCGCCGCACTTTGCTCCCCGCAGGATGCTCTCCATGATCGACACCGCGTCGTACGTGTACTCCTTCACAATCAGCGCGTCGTTGTCGCTCATGTTATACACCACCTGCACCCCGAGGGCGCGCAGCTGATCGAGGAAGAATTTCGCGCACCGGAGCTGCATATTCATCTCCATCTGCGGAGGTTTGATGCGATGCTTGTCCTTTTCCCAGTGCCGATGCCGCCCGAAGAGAAGTCCCGAGACCACGATGATGTCCGGCTTCTCCGCTGCGGGAAGAGCGCGGAGGACATCCAGGAAATTCTGCAGCGCTTTCTCGTCGAAATCCTTGTGCCCCAATTGCGCCTCCGTGAAGTGGAGCACTTTTGCGGTGGGTTTGTGCGTTTCCACGGGAATGTCCGGCGTCTTCCAGCGCTCTCGGAACGAACGATACCCTTTCTCGATGATGTCCCAATTCCCCGCTTCCATTCCCTCCGACGACACCTCTTCATTCAACGCAGTGGCCAGTTCGTAGAACTGCCGCGAGAGGCTCACCCGCTCGAACGCGGTGGAACTCGGCGTCGCTTTCTCGTTCCCTTTCGCCATCTGGTAACCACGGTCCTTCGATCTCTTCAACTGGCCAACATCAACGTAGCAATCGAGAAGCGCCGCGGCGACGTCGGACGGAAGCTTGATCTCATGCGCGTGATCCTCCAGATATTCGCGGTCCACGATATCGCCCTGGTCCAGTGCCGCCCGCAGGAATGCGCCCACGCGATCGAAGTACGCAGGATCGAGTTCCGCAATGAGCTCATCAGACATATAAGAGAAAATCTTCTTGTCCCGGCACATGTACACCTCCTCCCCCGCCGCCCCCATCATGAACCCGATCTGCCCCTCCTGGTTCATCCGTCCGAGAATGTGCTTGATAACCCCCTCTTCCTCTCGCAGCGCCTTCGCGAGCGATTTCTGCGTATGGAACGGCGCCTCGCCTTTACTCCGCCCGAAGAGTCCGAGGATTTTCACGGAGAGACGGTCGTACTCCCGCCGCTCTCGCTCCTCCCAGACCTCCTCCCGCAGAACGTCGAGCTTCTGCGCGAGGGAAAATTCCTGCTGCTTCTTCGGAGAGAGAAGCGCGAAGAGACGGTTCCGCACCTCCACCAGAACGCTTTCCGGATCAACCGCCGGGGGAGCCGCCTCCAGCGCCTCCCGCACCTTCTCTTTTTTGTTGCCCGCGACGTCGTTGACAAGGAATGCGACTTCTATGCTCTGAATGACACGCTCCTGCTCCCGGTACTGCGGAGAATCTCTCTCCTCCTTGAACCGTTCCCCCAGCATTTCTCCCGCATTCCTCCCCTGGCCGGCGAGCAGTTCCACAAGACGTTCTCTGCAGCGGACGATCTGCTGCAGAGACAAAGGAGCCGCATCATCGGCAAAATCCCGACGCATGTTTCCGATTTCTTCTTCGTCCGCCGCGCTCCCAACCTCCCCGAGGAGGCATTGCACATCTTCCCGCATGGTCCGCACCCTCGCAATAATCGCTTTGGTTATTTCTTTTTCTGAGAGAGAAAGCGCCTTCGATACGCTCTTCACGATGCCCCCTCCTTGTCGCAAATCCTCGCCGTGCATCCGCAGAAGGGCCTTCAGCGTTTTGCCGTCGAATGCCGCCGCGCCTCCCTCCGAGGCTGCTGCCCTCTCCTGCGATTCGTCCCGTGATCCGTCAGGAGAATTCAGAGGCATTGGGGATCAATGTCGCGCTTTTGGATAGGCTCTTCAACAAAGAGACATTGACGGAAGGCGGACGGATACGAGCGGTGCGACTTTCCTGCCGACCCTGCGACGCGTATCTCCCGCTGAAGGAAAACAAAAATCCTCCTCACCCACGCGCGCAATATTTGTATTCGCCGCCCATCACCTTCGGAGGAGATCGAGGGCGCGGAGCATCTGCTCGTCCCGGTCGCTCCCCCCCTCGACGTGGATATCCGGCGTGACACCTTTCCCCTCGATCTTCCGGCCGGACGGCGTGAGCCATTCGGCAACCGTGAGCTTGAGGCTCGACTGGTCGGTGAAATCGATGAGCTGCTGCACCGTCCCCTTCCCGAACGTCGTCTCCCCGATGACGGTCGCGCGCTTCGTGTCCTGGAGTGCTCCGGCGACGATTTCCGACGCGCTGGCAGAGCCTTTGTTGACGAGCACGACAACGGGCATGTCAACGTCTACCACCGGCGAGCCGGTGGTCACTTCGTCATATGTCTCGTCCGCCGCGGCGATGGATGCCACGACGCTCCCCTCCGGAAGGAACGCGCTGAGAACCACGGTCGCGGCATGGAGAAGCCCGCCGGGATTGTCCCGCATATCCAGAACGATGCCCTGCGGGTGGTTCTCCTGCGCCTTCTCGAGGAGCGAGCGGAATTCTTTCTCCGTCGTCTGTCCGAACTGCACCAGCCTCACCACCGCGATGTCTTTCACGTAGGAAAGCTCGATCTCCGGAACGCGGATGGTGTCCCGCTCCACGGAAACCTCGAGCTCGCTCCCGTTGCGGCGGATTTTCAGCTTGGCCACGGAACCTTTCGGCCCCCGTACTTTCCCCACAGCTTCGAGGAACCCCAATCCCTGGAGCGGCTCTCCGCCGACTTCAATGATCTGATCGCCCGGCAATAATCCTGACTTTTTCGCAGGAGATCCGGGGAGCGGCGCCACGATGGTGAGGACGCCGTCGATGAACTCCACCTGTGCGCCGATGCCCGATACTTCGCCCTGCATCTGCGTCTGGAACTCCTGTGCAGGAGTCGGCCGCATAAAAATCGTGTAGGGGTCCTTGAGGGACTTCACGAGCGCGTCGATCGCGTCGTACACCGCCTCCTCCCCTTTCAGCTTCTCTTTTTTGTAGAGGTAGAGTTGGTTAATGATGCGCCACACGCTCCGGAGCACATCCTCCCGCGGCAGGGTGGCAGCAGGAACCGTTTCGAGGCGGATGTTGATCACCGGCGTCTGGGCCTTCTGGAGCTTTTGGGACGTCGGCGCTTCTCCCTGCACACGCTTTAGGAGCAGCGTCGCCTCTTTTCCCGTGAGCGCCCTCTGGACGCCGAAGACATTCGGCCGCAGGGGGTCGAGCCAGCCCCTCTCCACCGCCACTTGCACCGCCGTCTCCAGCTTTCCCCCCTTAGGTACGTCGCCGTACCGCGCGCCGCCTTCCCGTGGTTGGAGCTTCTTGAGCGCCACCAGAACCTGCACCGCTTCTCCGCGCGTTATCCCCCGCGCATGGAGGAAGTCCTCTCCAAACGCCTCCAGCGCTCCGCGCTCCAAGGCAGCCTGAACGTACGGGAGGAGGTTCCGCGGGACCGGGCGATGGAACGGGAGCTTCGCCCGCTTCGCCTTCCCCACATCGAATCCCAGGAGAATAACGGCGCTCCGCACAAAATCCCCGCGGGAAACGATGGCATTCTCCTCCACCTGGAACACCTCCGTGACCGCCGCCGCCCCCACTCCCGCCGGGGACAGGAGCAGCATACCGATGAGGAAGACTCCCGCTATGCGGGAGAACGCTGTCTGCATAGAAATCCGGCCTATTCTAGGGCTTTCCCTTGGAAAGGCAATCCTCCCCTTCACCCCCGCACGAACACCTCCGTCTGCACGGGGTGGCCGAATTCCTGGATGTTTTCGCGGCGGAGGAAGAGTCCCGTGAGCACCCAGAAACCACCGCAGACGTAGAAGAGCGATGGAAAGAGGAGCATCGCCACCCAGTGGAATGGCGATCCCGCTGGCGACCCGAAGAGATCGCCCAGCGTGCGCGGATGTCCGGGGAGGATATCGGGGAGCGTCACGAGGAAATTAAAGACGCTATGGAGGAGAACGGCCGCGAGGAGTCCGCACACGAGCGCTCCGCGGCGGAAAAGCGTCTCCTCCGGCACGTGCAATGCGGCAGAGCAAGAGCGGAGCAACGGGAAACATTGCCCGCGGCGCCGTCCGTCACGCAGGTAGGGGGCGGCGAACATCGAAAGTCCCAGGAAATACCCCAGCACCCCTGTGGACACGATGTGCACCATACTCGTGAGCACAGAGCGACCAGTCACGTTGCTGAGGAACCCGAGAACGTCGGGACCGCCGGGACGGAAGAGGTATTCGCGCAC
>CAZWCH010000014.1:0-790 GCA_964632925.1 uncultured Candidatus Peribacteria bacterium | reverse complement strand
GGGAGTGATTGCCGTGGGGCACGTTCTCCGCAAAAGCAAAACCGATGGCGACGACAATGGCAAACTGGAGGACGTCGTCGATGCTCGTAGGCACCCCCCCACTGCTCCTGCGCAGCGCCCAGTATTTGCTCACCTCCTCGATCACCGCGACGATGATGAACGAGAGGAACGTCGCAAGGATCGTTTCCTTCAAGCCGGGATTTCCCAATAGTCCCCCCGACACGAAGAAATCCGCGGAGCGATTGAAGCTCTCCGGCTTCAATGAGAACAGAAAGAAGTGGAGCTCTACCCCCCGCCGGACAAGCGCGTCGTAGAAGAGAATGGGAGCAGTCGCGAGCATCCCCGAGAAGAACATGAGCATCACCAACCCGATGCGCTCCCGGTGATATTTCAGGAAGAGGACGCACCAGAGCATCGCCGGAATGAGCGCCACGGCCGCGGCGATGAGCCGCACCAGCCGCTCAGCCGGCGCCGTATCGGCGATGATGTTCAGAGAAATCCAAAAGAGGAATATGCCGAGAAGCATGCTTTTTATCTGCGCCTCCCACGGCCCGAAGAGCGCGCGCCAGAGAAGAGCGACGAGAAGGACAGCAAGACCGAGAATATGCGGCTGCAGCGGCATCGGCGCCTCCAGGAACGATCGCGTGATGCTGATGATTCCGAACGACAAGACCGTCCCGAGGATGCAGGCGAAGATAGCGTGGGACGGATGCCGGTGCATGCGGCGGGACACGTCGTACGCGGCCACCGCGGCGACGGCCACGAGGATCGCGGCAGTCCACGTGAGGGA
>CAZWCH010000013.1:0-15509 GCA_964632925.1 uncultured Candidatus Peribacteria bacterium | reverse complement strand
GTCTCCGAGCCAATTCGCCAACCAACTGTCGCATTTGCGGTGAGACATATCGGAATCAAGACTCTTAAGAGGGTTCTCTGCTACACTCTCCCTCATGCCAGCGGCCCCCGCCTCCCCCCGCCGCGAGACGCTCTTCTGTCTCGCCATCGTCACCCTCCTCAGCTTCCTCGCATACGTCCCGAACTTCTGGAATCCCTCAGCGTTCTTCTGGGACGAAAATTACCATATTGCATCCGCGCAGAAATACCTGAATCGCACGTTCTTCATGGAGCCGCATCCGCCGCTGGGAAAACTCGTGATCGCCGCCGGGGAGGCCCTCCTCAACCTCAACGAACGAGACGATCAATTCATCGGAACGGACTATGCGAAAGACCCGCCCACCGGCTTCAATTTCGCCGGATACCGGCTCTTCCCCGTCCTCCTCAGTTGGCTCACCGCCCCCATCCTCTTCCTCGCCCTCGCCCTTGCTCTCGGCAATCCCATTCTCGCGCTCCTTGCGAGCTTCCTCTACATCTTCGATACGGCACTCATCGTGCACTTGCGCGGCGCCATGCTCGAGCCACCGTACCTCTTTGGAAGCGTGCTCACGATTCTCGCCTTCCTGCTGCTGCGGGCACGACAGGAAAAGCCCCTGTGTCACCTTGAGCCTGTCGAAAGGCGGCGCTTCCTCGTCGCTTCCCTCCTCTTCGGCCTCAGCTTCGCCATCGTGATGCTCACGAAGGTTCTCGGCCTCGTCCTCATTCTCCTCCCCCTTGTCCTCCTCTTCGGGTGGCGCAAGGATTTTCCGCGCATCTTCCGCTTCGCGGCGGCTTCCGGAAGCACATTCCTCCTCCTCTACATCGCTGTATGGCAGGCGCATTTCGCTTTGGGAAAAAACATCAACCCCGTCCTCCCCGATCAGGGCTTCTACCAGGCCTCCGCGGAATACAAGGACATCCTCCTACGGAACGCGGTCTGGTCTCCCCGCTCCTTCCCGGTGATGCTGAAGGATTCCTGGCGGTTCGTCGCGCATTATTCCCGCGGCGTCCCGCGGCTTGATCTGTGCAAAGCCGACGAGAACGGGAGTCCTGCCTTCCTCTGGCCCTTCGGCGGACGCTCCATCAATTACCGCTGGGAAACGCCGGACGGCGTCGCGTACAAGTACCTCTACCTTCAGGCCAACCCCGTCGTGTGGTGGGGGGGGTACCTCGGGGTCTTCCTGAGCGCCGCGCTCCTCCTCGCGTCCTGGACGCTGCCACTGAAGGAGAAACTGAAAAATCCCACCCTGCTCTTCACCTTCCTCCTCCTCCACTGCGGCTTCATGGCAGGGGTGTTGCGCCTCGACCGCGTCATGTACACGTACCACTACTTCTTCCCGCTCATCGTGAGCTTCTTCCTCCTCGGCCTCTCCCTCCTCGAACTCACGCACATTCTCCGCTGGCGCATCACCGCTGCGGTGCGGAGAACGATCTTTCTCGGCTTGGGTATCGCCGTCTTCCTCGGCTTCCTCTTCTTCAAGCCCTTCGCCTACTACGAGCCCATCACGGATGATGCCTTCAAGAGACGCGCGTTCTTCCCCCTCTGGGAACTCCACTGCGTGCACTGCCCCAAGAAGAGCATGTTTGTGCAGGGAGTACGATAGTTTATTGATTTTCCCTCCCCCTTTTAAGGGGGATGGCGCGGGAGAGGGTTTAGAGGAATTTCCTGTAACCCTCACCCTAACCCTCTCCCTTTCGTAAGGGAGAGGGAATAAATACACCCAGGGAATGCTGTCGCCGCAGTAGCAGGAGTTCCCGCAATGTTCGAACAATGACCCGTGGATTCGCCCCCGTCTGCTTTCCGCTACGACGGGGGTAGTGTGAAACGTCCACCTGTTTCCAGCGAATTCCCTGCCGCTTCAAATTATAGAAAAATTCCGCATTGAAGAGCGCACCGGTCGCCACTGTCGGACGGCAGCGTTGCCAGACATCCCGCCGGAACACTTTCATCGCACAATTCACATCGCGCACCCAAATGCCGAGGAAAACCCATGAGAGCAATCCGAAGAACTTGGCGTTGCATTTGCGGATAAAGGGATCCGCCCGCCTGCGCCTGCGCCCGACGACGACATCAAAAGGTGCTCCTCTCCCTAGGGGAGAGGAATTTTCTGACCCCCTCTCCCTTGCCCTCCCCCCAAGGGGGAGGGAAACATATGGCAGCAGCCGATCGAAATCCCTTGAATCGAACTGTCCGTCACTATCCATGAACGCAATGAGGTCGGTGGTTGCAGCGTCGCACCCCGAACGCACCGCGGCGCCGTAGCCGAGGTTCTGTGGATGGGTAAGGACACGGAGCAAGCTTCCTCTCCCGTGGGGAGAGGATACAGGAGAGGGGGTAGAGGAATTTTCCTCCCTCTGTAATCTCTCCAAAATCACCCCCGTCCCATCCGTTGATCCATCGTCCACCACAATAATCTCCCCCCCTCTCCCACTCTCCACCATCCACGCCCGCACCGCGCCAATAGTTTGGGCAATATTTCCTTCTTCATTGAAACAGGGAAGGACGATGGTCAGACTTTCACGACGCATGCGAGAGGAAACTATCCGTACTGCCTCTCGACATCAATCCCGTTATGTAGAAGTACATCAAGAAAGCGCAAGAGTGACAAGAAATAGCCCGAAGAAGAATACGAGTACACTCGTTGCAGAAAACACGACAATATGGAGTCTGTGCAATCTCGCATGAGTCACAAGAAGATACAAGCAGACGGGAAGAGCTATGATTGCCGCATACCGGAAGTCCTGCGAGGAACTAAAGGGAAAGACGATGCGATGGAAGAGGAGAACGGGAAAAAAGATAAAAAGACAGAGGGACAAAGGAAAAGTCTTCGATCGCCCAAAGGAAAAAAAATCCCGAATGGCGCCGCAGAGCGCGACGGGGAGGAGAATCATTGCCAATAAGAGAATCGCGCGCGCGAGGAATATGTAGGAAGGTCCAAAGGAAAATTCGCCGAAGAATGCCGAACGGAAGAAATACTCCCAGAGGTAATTCTTCCGCGCAACATCATTGAAAGGATCGTTGAAAGGATGTGCAAGAACGCCCAATGGGTTGAACAAGAGCAAAGTGCGTGGGGTGATTGCGACGGTATTCGTAAGAGTGGCCACATTGCCGATAAATCCCGCACGAAGATCGGCTCGCTCCGAGAGAAAACGTGGGACGAAAAACCAGCCGGTAAACATGGCAACAAGCGCCACCATTATCACGCTACTCGCAAGCCTGGCTCTCCATGAAACACGTCGATGACAGAAGATGACCGCAACAGCAATAGGCAACAAGAGAACCCCGTGCGACTTCGTCAGCATCGATGCTGCAATAATGAATACAAGAGCAAGCCACCCCATACGCGACGGAGACTGCCAGTAGCGGAAAAGGATTAACGCGAAAAGAAAAAAGGAAAATTGGGACAGGGTATCGTTATTGATGCGTGAAGAAAGAAAAACCAAACCTGGCAAAGTCGCGAGAAGAGCTGCAAAAAGGAGAAAACCCATGCGTGATGCTTTTTTCAGCATCGGCCACACCATGGACCCCACCCACACACCTACAAGAAACATACCGATAGAGAGCACGAGGGAAAAAACTTGGAGAAGGAACATGTTCTGCACATGCGAAAATCCAAGAGCTTGCCCCAAGCGCCAGAGAAGTGCGGAGAGGAAGTAATAGAGCGGGGGTTGGTACATCTCAAACCCCAAGTGAGCCGGAGGAATCGCCCACCGCTCTGCGACGTAGCGCACGTACTCGAGGTGGCCACCCGCATCATGCGCGCGGAGCGTGTAGGGGGTAACAAGGACATAGAGGACACGGAGAAGGGCACCCCATGCACCGATCACCGCAAGGGGGACCCATACATTCCTCTTGCGAAACCGAAAAAGAACGAATGTGGAATAGGCCGCGAGAATGAGAAGAAAAAGCATTTTCAATACCCGCACCAGCGGATCGGAGGCGGCAGGACGGAGGGAAAATCCCGCCATCCCGCCATTATTACGAACCACGAACGTAATGGTGTTCCGTCCACCATGGAGCTTCCCCCTTAGATCCAAAGCACGACCAGCCGCATAGTCGCAGAATGGCACAAGAGGGGCAGTCACCGCCATATCATTGACGGAGAACTCCTCCAAGCAATCATCAGGAAGAACGCGGAATACCATAGGATAGATGTGCGGGATGACCAGCGTAAATGTCCCACGGATAGTCCCCGATGGTGCACCGAGGAACTCGAATGACTGCGAGAGAATCCCGCTCTCTCCCCATGATGTCGTGAATGCACCGGGAACCACTTGCGGACGAACTGCACGCCATGCAACCCCGAGAAAGAATACCGTCACCAGTGCAGCCACGGTGACCCACACAAAAATCGCATCGATGCGAACTCTGCTACGATGCTTCCCGGATCTCCTCATAGAGTCACATGGTACATACCGTCGGTCGACGGCGTAAACGAATCATCCTTGCGATCACCGCGAGCGTGGCGTTCCTCATCACTTCCGCCATCCTCGCATCGCTCTTCCGCGCGTCGACGCCGACATTCGGAGTTGCGCGCTACCGGTTCGACGAACAGGAAGAAAAAACGCACGCGCTCCCCCTCGCCGTCGCCACAGCAGGCACGCGACTCTCCATTACCATCCCCGTGAGGATTCCAAAATTGGGGAGTACGACGTTCCTCTTCCGCCCAGATGACTGCCTGGACGCTCTCCGCGTAAACGGAGAGCGCGTGACAGAACTCGGGAACCCCATCTGCTTGGAAAAAGGCAATGTCAGCATCAACCTCTCGCCCTACTTCCGCACCGGCGCAAACGAAATGGTCCTGGAGCTCCGCGATTTCGGCGGGCTCGGGGGGGTCGATGTGGCGATTTCTCTCCGTGATCCCATACGCGCGCTCCTCTTCATGGGTCTCCTCCTCACAGGAGCCATCTACGGCTGCACTATCCTATGGATATTCTCGCGAAAAAAAGAGCACATCGTTCTCTTTCTCATCGCCATCGGAGCTCTTGGCCTTCGACTTGCTCTTGCCACGCTCCCCGGACATGGCTTCGATACCGGCGTGAATCAGAAGTGGGGACGCAGCGCAGCAATCCTCGGCATCGCGCGCTCCTATCAGGAACAAGTGGATCCGAACATGCTCCCAGACCACCCGCCGCTCTCCATTGCGACATTCTCCGTCGTGACACATATCTCCCATCTCTTCTCTCCTTCCAAAGAAATTCCTCTCCCATCCATTGTCACCATCAAAATCCCCGCCATCATCGCGGACATCCTCACCATACTCCTGGTCTTCTCCATCGTTGCGAAAATGTATGGAAAATGGGCCGGTATCACTGCATCCGGCATCCTCGGCCTGCACCCAGCAATCGTGTACGACTCCGCCATTTGGGGGCAAACCGACTCCATCTTCACTCTCCTTACACTGGGTGCCCTCACCACCGTAATGACAAAACGTTGGATACTCACCGGAGTCCTTACGGCTCTCGCGCTCTTCGCGAAGATGCAAGCCATCATCGTATTGCCCATTCTTGGCATTCTCCTCATTTCTTCCGGCTGGCGCCCAATTATGCGCACGATCTTCGGCTTCCTCCTCGCATCGATCATTGTCCTTTTTCCCTTCTTCCTCAACGGGAACATCGCCGATGTATGGCGCGTCTATTCCCATTCCATCGGCTCCTACCCCGCACTGTCCATGGGGGCCTACAACATCTGGATGGCACTGTTCGGTACGAACACCGATCGGAGTGATGTCCTTTCTTTCCTTGGTCCCCTCACATACCGCACAACTGGAATACTCCTCTTCTCCATCGCAACACTCACAATCATTCTCCCATTCTTGCAGTGGATCCTGTACAAAAATGAACGCAGGAAGCATCGCGACGTTCCTGTGCTCCTCACGGCACTCATTGCCTACGCCTTCTTCCTCTTCAATACGGAAATGCATGAGCGGTACCTCTTCCCCTTTATGGTCCTCGGGCTCCTCTTCTGCTTCCGTGGTCTGCGCTTTGCAGCCCTCTACACCTTCTCCTCGCTCCTTTTCCTCCTCAGCCTCTTCGATTCATTCTCTTTCAGCTTCATTGACCGCACAATCTTCGCCGCCCTCCCGACCATCCCCATATTCGCAAGTTCCCTGCACGTCGCACTTTTCGCCGTCCTCACAACTCTCCTCTTACGGGAAGCGCCGCTCTTTAAGAAAAAGGCAACGTGAACACATCATCGTCGCCATCAGTATCGTGTAGTATACTGCCCCAATGCCACAGGATTCTTCACCGGCGACGAAGGAGGATATCCGACTTCTGATGGAAGAAATGGGGAAGCTCTACGAGCGTGTTGCATATGTAGAGCAGGATGTTCATGGGCTGAAGGAAGATATGAAAGGTCTGCAAAAAGATATGAAAGTGTGGAAGGAGGAAATTGTCCATGAGTTCAAGATCATCGTGGAGGATCTTCGACACGATTTGATCGGCATACACAAGGACAAAATTGAGAACCATGAAGACCGCATCACCCGTATTGAGGAACATGTGGGATTGGCGGCAGCGTGAGCGTATTCTACGTCTATGCCCGCCGCCTCCCTCGATCAACTCGTTTCCCTCTGCAAACGCCGGGGGTTCATATTCCCCGGGAGCGAGATCTACGGGGGGCTTGCGAATACCTGGGACTACGGGCCGCTGGGCGTGGAACTCAAGAACCGCCTCAAGCGCCACTGGTGGGACACGTTCGTCCGCACACGAGAGAACGTGGTCGGGCTCGACGCGTCCATTCTCATGAATCGGAAAGTTTGGGAGGCCAGCGGGCATATCAGCTCATTTGCAGATTTCATGAGCACATGCCGGTTCTGCAAGAAGCTCGTCCGCACGGATCACTGGGAAAGCCTGCTGCATCAAAGTGAATGGTACAAATCACTCCAAGGACTCTACTTCTCACAAGCAACAGTGACTCTTGCTGATCTAAAAAAGTGGGGGGAAACCACTGCAAAAAAACTTGCGCCCAATCTTGCAATTGTACGGAATCCATCAGTCACTATTTCCTGGCTGGCGGAATTTTTAGAAAAATGTGCCGGTATCGCGCCAGGGAGTGGGCCGATAAAATCTTCCATTCAGGAGCTCGTGAAATACTTGGCCACCGAACAATTGGATCATGATGGCCTCCAAACACCTTGTCCACACTGCGGTGGTGTTCTCACGGAACCAAAGCCCTTCAACCTCCTCTTCAAAACCAACCAGGGTATCATTGAGGATGAAGGAACGTTAATTTACCTCCGCCCCGAGACCGCGCAGGGCATCTTCGTGAACTTCAAGAATGTCCTCCAGACGATGCGGCCGCGGCTGCCCTTCGGCATCGCGCAGATCGGGAAGGCCTTCCGCAACGAAATAACGCCGGGAAATTTCACGTTCCGCACGCGGGAATTCGAACAGATGGAGATCGAGTACTTCATTGAACCGGGGAGCGAGGACCGGTACTTCGACGAATGGCAGCAAGTAGTATGGGATTGGTACCTCGGTCTCGGCATTACGAAGGACCACCTGCGGGTCCGCGAGCACGGCAAGGATGAACTGAGCCACTACAGCAGTAAGACGATTGACATCGAGTACAGGTTCCCGTGGGGTTGGGGAGAACTCTTCGGGCTCGCCAACCGCGGCGACTTCGATCTCCAGCAACATCAGAAATTCAGTGGGGAAGAGCTGTTTTTCACCGACCCTGATGACCCGGCAAAGAAATTTTTGCCGCACGTGATCGAACCGAGTTTCGGCTGCGATCGCTCGGTCCTGACACTGCTGCTCGAGGCATACACGGAAGAACAGGTGCATGACGACATGCGCGTGGTGATGAAGTTCGATCCAAAGCTCGCGCCGGTCGATGTCGCCGTTCTCCCCCTCAGTAAGAAGGAACACCTCGTTGAAAAGGCACAAGAATTGTACAAAAAAATTATTCATGAAACATCACTCACCGTCGATTTCGATGTCACGGGCAGCATCGGCAAGCGCTACCGGCGGCAGGATGAAATCGGCACCCCCCGATGCATCACGGTCGACTTCGGGACACTGGGGGAAGACGCCAAACAGGGAGAGAAAGATACGGTGACTATCCGGGACAGAGATAGTCTCGGGCAAGAACGGGTTCCCATTGCCAAACTCCAGGAATTAATCGGAAGACCAAAATCCTTGCCCTTGCCATAGCCTTCCCCATACAATCGCTCTGTCCTATGCCCATTCCGACCGAAGAAGAACTCGTCGCCTCCGCCTGCCACTTCGGGCACCCTAAGCAGAAGTGGAACCCGAAGATCGCCCCGTCCCTCTACGGCGTCCGCAGAGGCATCCACATTTTCGACGTCACGCAGATGCGGGCGCGCCTGGAAAAAGTTTGCGCAGAGCTTCGAGAGCTCCAGAAGGCAGGAAAAGTGATCCTCTTTGTTTCGACGAAGCAGCAGGCGATCCCCCTCATCGATGAAATCGGCCGTGCGACGGGGCAGCTCACCGTCACGAAGAAATGGATCCCCGGACTCCTCACGAACTGGGGCACCATGCGCAAGCGCCTGCAGTATTACATCGACCTCCAGCACTCCTTCCAGACGGGCGAAGTGGAGAAGTACACGAAGAAAGAGCAAACGCAGCTCCGCAAGAAGCTGACGAAGCTCGATGCGGCGCTCGCGGGGGTCGCGCACATGAAAGGACTTCCCGACGCCCTTTTCGTCGTCGACGCCGTCCACAACCACGTCGCCGTGCTGGAAGCCAAAAAAATGCGCATTCCCCTCTATGGCATCTGCGACTCCAACGCGAATCCCGACGAATTCACCGCGTTCATCCCCGCCAACGACGGGGCGATCAGATCGATTACGCTCATTCTGGACACCGTGCGCGATGCACTGATTGCAGCGAAGGAGGAGAGGCGAGAGGCAACCGAAGCAACCGACGTAACCGAAGCAACTAGTGACAATGGCTCACCGGTAACTCAATAACAGAGTAACTGATCCCCTCATGCCCCCCGTTGCCCCCTCCGCCGTTTCCTCGCTGCGCTCCCGCACCGGCGTCGGTATCCTCGCATGCAAAGAGGCATTGGAAGAGGCGCAGGGCGACGAAGAGAAAGCCATCGAATTGCTGCGGAAGCGCGGCATAGCGCAGGCCGCGAAAAAGGCGGCGCGCGATCAGGCGGAGGGCCTCATCTTCCTGCGAGAGGGGGATGGGAAAGCCGCGCTGCTCCTCCTGCGGTGCGAGACCGATTTCGTCGCGCGCGACGAGAACTTTCAGGCGCTCGGAAGACGCCTGGCGGACATCCTTTTCACGCAAGGCCATAGTGCTCTGGAATCCGCAGCTGCTGCGGCCATTCCCGCACTCGTCCAAAAAACCGGAGAGAACATTTCGCTCGGCCTTGCCCCTACCATTGAAGCGCCGGTCCTCGGCTGCTACCTCCACACGAATGCGAAGATCGGCGTCCTCATCGGCCTTGCTGGCGGAACGTCCGCACTGGCGCGCGACGCCGCGATGCACGCCGCCGCCATGAACCCCCTGTACGTCCGCCCGGAGGAGGCGCCATCGGATCTCCTTGTAAAAGAACGGGAGATTTGGACGGCGCAGCTCGCGAAGGATGGAAAGCCGCCGCAGATCCAGGAAAAAATCATGCTCGGAAAGGAGAAGAAATTCCGCGAGGAGCATGCTCTCCTCAGTCAGCCGTTCGCAAAGGACCCCTCGAAGACAGTTGGACAATATCTTGGATCCGCGGAGGTGACGGCGTATGTGCGACTGAGCGTGTCATAGTCGCAGCCATGCCAGCCACCTGTTGATCCACGTCATTTGCGGGGGGCTCGTGAGGGGGCGGCTCCGGAGGATATCCTGCCGGAGAATCTCTTTAAGTCGCCAGACTGCGCGGCGGTTCCCTCCTTCGATAAGGACGTTCACCTCCCCCATCGTATCGAGCGATTGCGGAAAAAGATTGGCGGACCCAACGAATGCGCGCCGGTGGTCGACGAGAATGATTTTCCCATGGATGACACCGGGGAAGAGAAAGACCTGTACCGCGCTCGATCCGGCGAGGAGGCGCCCAACGGCTTGCATATTCGCATAGTGGTGAAGATTGGCATGGCCCGGAAGGATGACGGTCACGCGAACGCCTTCGCAGCTGCGGCGGATGATCTGCGCGATCACCGCCGGATCGGAGAGATACGCATGTTCGATGACCACCGATTCCGCAGCGGATGCCAGGAGCTCCTCCACCGCCCGCCGCACCTCCTTATGCTCCGGCGTATTCATCACCAGACGGACAGGCGCGGCGTCTTTCTCGCTGCAGCGGCCGGTGAAGTACGCCTCGACGAAGTGACGGCCGCGAAGCTCGATGAGCACGTCGTGCCAGTGATACCGATACTCCTCCGCAATATTCATGCCCGTGAGGAGGAGAATGGCATCGTCAATGACGTACACCTTCGCATGATCATTCCTCTGCACATACGTCACATGGATACCCGGATGCGACCAAAACCTCTTCCAGAGCGCGTCGCGGGAACCGCGGGTCCCGATAAAATCGCGGTTGTATTCGAACACATCGCCACACGCCTCCTTCGTGATCTCCACGCTCACGCCGCGCTCCGCAACATCGAGGAGCAGCGCCGCCATCCGCCGCCCCACCTCGTCATCCTTCCAGATGTACATCTGAATGCACACGGTGTGCCGCGCCCCGCGGATAAGACGCTCGATCCGCGGAAAAGCCTGGTAGCCATCCACCCACACCCGCGCCTCCGCCCGCTGCACGAGACGGCCGATGTTCTCCGGCGTGTGGAGGATGACGTGCGCCTTCAGGCGATAAAAGATCCTGTGGCTCTGGAGACGCCGCTGCCCTTGACGCCCAAAATACATGCGCAGGAGCGACCGCATGACGGTTCTCAAGCCGCGACCGGGAATTGGATGGCTCATGGAAGAGCATAAACCATACCGGAGAGACCGATAACCTGCTATACTGCTACGATATGCCTGTGCAGGAAATGCTTCTCTCCATTATTGCCGTCGCGAGCCTTGCTCTCGCGCTTTGTGTGGTGGGATGGTTCCTCCGCCTCCGCGCCGATCGCCGGCGGGAGGAAAACCTCGTCTTCTTCCACATGGTCCTTCCCAAAAAGGAGTCGCGCGAGGAGAAGGAGGTGGGGACCGAACAGTACGGCAAGGACGTGAAGGAGGTCATCGGCGTCATGGACCACCTCTTCCAATCCATCCATGGCATGTACTGCGGCACGCTGAAGCGCTTCTGGAGCGGCCAGCCGTTCTTCTCCTTCGAATATGCGGCCCTGGGAGGCGAAATTCTCTCCTTCTGTGTGTGCCAGCGGGACATCGCCCCCTTCATTGAAAAGCAAATCACGTCCTTCTATCCCGACGCCATTCTCGACGAAGTCGAGGATTACAACATCTTCACGGAACAATCCGTCATGGCCGCGCGTTCGCTGCTCGCATCCAAGAGCTTCGTATCGGTGTTCAAAATGTACCAGCAGATGAAGAGCGACTCTCTCAACACCATCACGAACGCATTCTCCAAATTAAGCAAAGAAGAGGGAGCTGCGATCCAGCTCGTCCTGCGTCCGGCGAAACAGGGATGGCAACGGAAACTCCAGAAGCGCGCCTCGGACCTCCTCAATCCGAAAAAAAATGGCATATCGCTCTTCAACCCGATGACCTGGGGGCCGGCCTTCATCGACTTCTTCACCGCAAAGAAAGACGCAAGCACACCAAAAGAAGACCAGCCGACGCACGAGCGCGTGTCCACCATGGTTGAGGAATACACGAAGCTCCTGGAAGAAAAGGCGGCCTCCCCGGGGTTCTTCGCGAACATCCGCATCGTCGCCTCCGCCAATACTTCCGCGCGCGCTCAGGGCATTCTCGATACCGTCGCCGCGAGCTTCAATCAATTCAACGACACGCGCGGCAACAGCTTCACGCGGTCGGCATTGGAAAAGAAGAGCGCCACGCTCCATCGCTTCATCCGCCGCTCGCCGCGAAGAACGTTCCGTGAATTCCTCCGCGGAAAACGCCTGCTCCTCGGGACCGACGAGCTCGCGAGCTTCTTCCATCTCCCCGATATCCGCTTCAACCGGGTGGCAACGATCAAATGGTACAACTTCAAAATCGCCCCCGCCCCGCAGAACCTCCCGGACGACGGCGTCCTCCTCGGCTCCAACACGTACCGGGGCGAAAAGAAAAAAGTGTTCATGGCACATGAGGACCGCTTCCGCCACTTCTACATCATCGGGCAGACGGGGACGGGCAAATCGTCCATGATCGTGACCCTCGCGCGGCAGGACTTCCATAACGGCCACGGCATCTGCGTCGTCGATCCCCATGGGGAACTCGTGGAAAGCCTCCTGCCGTTCATCCCCCGCGCACGCGCCGATGACGTCATTTACTTCAATCCGTCGGATACCGAGCGGCCGATGGGCCTGAACCTCCTCGAAGCGAAAACGGATGAGGAGCGCGACCTCATCGCGCTCGATGCGATGAACATGATGGTGAAAATGTTCGGGGAGGAAATTTTCGGTCCCCGCATCCAGGACTACTTCCGCAACGGCTGTCTCACCCTCATGGCTGATGAAGAGGAGGGCGGCGCCATCACCGACCTCGTGCGGCTCTTCACGGACGACGAATGGCAACGGTATAAGGTTTCAAAAGTGAAGAACCCCATCGTCCGTTCGTTCTGGGAGAAGCAGATGGCGGCCACCGGCCAGCGGGAAAAGCAGGAGATGATCCCCTACTTCGCCGCGAAATTCGGGCAGTTCTACACGAACACCCTCATCCGCAACATCGTGGGGCAAACGAAGAGCGCGTTCGACATTTCCGAGTGCATGAATACCGGAAAAATCCTCATGATGAACTTGAGTAAGGGTCTCGTCGGCGACATCAACTCGCAACTCATTGGGCTCATCATCGTCAATAAAATCCAGGTCGCCGCAATGCGTCGGCAGCGGCAGAGCAAGGAAGAGCGGAAGGATTACTTCCTCTACATCGACGAGTTTCAGAACTTCGTAACCCCATCCATCGAAGCAATCCTCTCTGAAGCGCGCAAGTACCGCCTCGGCCTCATCCTCGCCCACCAGTACATCGACCAGTTGGAAAAAGACAGCAAGCTCGCGGGCGCCACGAGCCTCAAAGGCGCCGTCTTCGGGAACGTCGGGACCATGATGTTCTACAAGATCGGCGCGCAGGATGCTGAACTCGGCGCCAAGGAAATGGCGCCTGTGTTCTCCGAACAGGACCTCGTGAACATGGACGCTTTCAAGGGGGCGCTCAAGCTCTGCATCGGTGGCCAGCCTTCCCGCCCTTTCACCCTCGAAGCGATCCGCCCCTGGCTCGATAAGACCTACCCGAAGGATGAACAGGCCGCGGAGGCCTTCCGCCAGCTCTCGCGGCTGAAATACGGGAGGCAGAAGGATTTTGTGAACAGGGAAATTCTACGGAGAATTGGGGCCTGAATCCCCTCTCCCCGCGGGAGAGGGTCAGGGAGAGGGGCTTGATGATGGATTCAGCTATACTACCTCCTCCGTTCTTTCACATTGCCGATCCCCACGGATGTTCCTTCTGCCCCTCTCCCTAACCCTCTTCCCAAGGGTGAGGGAATTGCAAAGGCACCTCCGTGGGGAGCACAATCTCTTGGAAAAGGAGGTGCGCCATGCGCACGAAGATGAGTTTTTTGACTGCCACTGCCTTGCTGCTCATTTTGAGCAACCCTGTGTCCGCCCAGTACTACTACACCCCGTCTTACTCCTGGAATTACCAGGTGTACCCGGGTGGCGGGTACTACAACTACTCGGTTTCGAATGGGCACGAGACGGTCTCCGTGTATCAGTCCGTGAGCTACGGGTCCGCGTACTACTCCTACAGCTACAGCGGACCGTACGGTAGTTATAGCCAGTACCGGAATGTTTCGTATCCGACGTACTACCCGCAGTACTACTACACTGCCCCGTACTACCGGATCTATCACCATCACCACAACCATCGGTGAAATCGCGCGAAGGGTGACGTCTTCTGCTCCCCACTTCCCCAGCTACGTTCTGCGTAGCTGGGTTTTCTCGAGCAACCCAACTGATCAGTATACTAGTATACTGATATATCATCTCTTCACAGTTTTCAGGAAACTGCTACAGGGGCAAAGTATCCACCGGCTTCGCCCGGACGAGGAGGCGCTCGGAGGTGGAGTCGGGCGGCCAGCAGGTGTAGAGGATGAGTTCCTCTCCGCCAAAATCTTCCTGGAATGGACGAAGATCGCCGGCTTCTATCCTTTGCTGCGCGGTCACCTGATACGTGAATCGCTGCCCCTGGTAGGCAATTGCGACCGGATCGCCGACTGCGAGGCGATTCACTCCCCGGAAAATCCGCGTGTATGCGGAAACGTCCCATGGATAGCCGCTGCTGTGACCGTAAATCATCACTTTTCCTCCTTCGCCAGGGAATCCGAACAAATGCCCGACTCCGCGCTTCAATGGCTCGATGATCCCCGCATGCGTTGTCGGATCTTTGGGATGAGTCACGGTGAGACGATCGATCCCGAGTGAGGGAAGAGTGATGGCGAAGAGATCGGGAGGGTAGAGAGGCGATGGAGGAGCAAACGAAGAAACCGAGGGAACCGAAGCAACCGACGATGCTCCCAGAACCGGTCCGCCGTGGAGAAGCGCGAGGAAGTTTTCACGTGGGATGGGTTGCACGAAGAAAATAACACCCCCTCCTTGCTCTGGTTCCCCTCCTCCGCGGAGCTTTCGCATCATCGATTGGGCTTCTTCCGTGCGCAGCGCATCCAAAGGATGGAACAGGCGCTCGCGGTTGCCGGAGATTATCCCCTCTTCAAATGCCACCTCGAGGAAGGGAGCGAGAGCGTCCCACTGGGGTACATCGTGAAAAAGCGGGAGCGGCGGCATATGGGAGCGGTACTCTGCGGCACGCTCGCGGAGGCGCTGATCGGATTCAACGAGACGATAGACGGCCTCGGCGCGGGTGACGAATGGGCTGGGGACTAGGACTTGGGGACTAGGACCTAGGAACGAAGGACTAATGCCAGCAGCAAATGCCCTACTACAGGGGTAAAAAGCCAGCGCAATAGCGAGGAGTCTCCACCGCATGATATTGACAAATATAAGCAAAAATGATATAAATAGTCAAGGTACGGTTGCGATCCTTGTAACCTTAGAAAGGAGACTGTCATGGCGTTTTGGCAAGGGTTCCTCGTCATCTGCGGGCGGTGTGGGCATAGAAATATGCCACATAAGAGTCCGCGGGAGGGCATCCGGATGGCCCTCATGAACCAACTCAAGCCGTGTCGGAAATGCGGCAAGGAACTGCACTTGACCGACATAAACCGGCCGCTCGCGCGCCAGGTCCGGCAAGAACTTGAGGAGCAAGGATTGCTCCCGACCGAAATCCCGGCAGAGGTCTCATAACCTCTGCTAAGACCCCCTCCCGATTGGGAGGGGGGTTCTTTATATTCCCTCCCCCGTGGGGGGAGGACTAGGGAGAGGGGGTAGAGGAATTCCTTTGACCCCCTCTCCT
>CAZWCH010000012.1:7161-16480 GCA_964632925.1 uncultured Candidatus Peribacteria bacterium | reverse complement strand
CTGTCCGTCTTGTCCGTCGGGGGCCCCGGCTTCCTCTGGCACGACTATCTCGCAGGCCGCCTCCCGGCTCCCGCCCGCGCCGTTCCGGAGGCCATCTACCTCAATGTATGGAAATTCATCGGCTTTACGCTCCTGATCTTCTCCCTTCTCTCGATCATCCTGAACATTCTGCTCCGCAGCTCCCCGCCTCTCGCCTCCATCACCCTCCACGGCATCCTTGCCTTCTACGGCCTCGTACTCTGGTGGTGCACGCAACGCCCCGCCTCCCGAGAATTTTCCCAAAAAGCCGTTTCCCGCCCCCCCGCCTCAGCGCGGAAGCGCTGATCCTTGCGCTTTCGGAAAACCCAGCGTACGCTGCGGCCTCCCCTTTCGCACATGCTAAAAACATCTATCATTTCCCGCTCCGGGAAGCGCGGAAAAAAGTACCGCGAAAAAAAGAGCCTCGTGCTAAAGAACACCTACCCTCTCCCCGAGGCAGTCGAGCTCCTGACCCGCGTGAGCGCCGTCGCCTTCGATGCGACGGCCGAGGCGCATATCCGCATCAACGCCGACCCGACGCAAGCAGATCAAATCGTGCGGACGGTGGTCGATCTTCCCCATGGCACGGGAAAAGTTCCTCGCATTGCCGCCTTCGTCCCCGATGACCTCATCGAGACAGCGAAGAAGGCCGGCGCCCTCAAAGCGGGGAACACCGACATGATCCGTGAGATCGAAGAGGGCAAAATAGACTTTGATGTTGCGGTCGCAGTCCCCAAAATCATGAAGGACCTGGGGAAAATAGCGAAAACACTCGGTCAACGGGGCCTCATGCCAAACCCAAAGGCCGGAACCGTTACCGAGAACGTCGTAAAGACCATCGAAGCCCTCCGCAAAGGGCGCACCGAATGCAAAATGGATACCTTCGGAATCATCCATACCATCTTCGGGAAAATATCCTTCGGCAAGGAAAAACTACAAGAGAATCTCCAAACGCTCCTGCAGGCCATCGACGAAGCGCGCCCTGCGGGGATCAAAGATCCCTACATCCGCTCGATCACGATCGCGCCCACAATGGGTCCGGGGATTCGCATTGCTCTGTAAATGCCCCTCACCCTGCCCTCTCCCGCGGGGAGAGGGTGGAGCCTATGAGCTATCCGGCTCGAGCGCAGACCGATGCGGTTCGGATTCGATCGGGCCAGCGAGAGTCGGATAGCGAAGAGGGATCTTATCCAATACACCATATTTATGCATCTTCCGCGAGTTTCGCTCCACCCTTTTCTCGTGCACAATGACCTCCATGCAGCTCCTCGTCCAATGGTTTGCATGGCTCTTCCTCACTTCCCACCATACAGCCTACGCTGCAATCATCGACCCTGCTGTCTGTGATTTCGCCACCGGAAATATCCACGACGACTGCGTCCCTAAATTCATCGCCCATCTCATTCAGTGGATTCTCGGCTTCGTCGGAGCTTTCTGTCTCATCAACATCATGATCGGCGGCTACCAGATCGCCCTCGGTTCCGCGATCGGCGACAAAGAGGCGGGGAAGGGGCGCGTGCTGTGGGCCCTCATCGGACTCCTCGTTTCTCTGGTCTCCTACGGTCTTATCAATCTCCTCATTTCCACGCTCGGCCTATGACCAAAGAGAAAGAACCCGCCGGCTTCACCTCGCTGCGCATCCTCGGCGAACGCGCGCAAAAGCTTCTGACCAAAGCAAAACGCATGCGAGAACAGACGGGAAACCCACCGGAAAAAGTCACCGGTTTCCCATCGACGAATGCCCCGCCCCCCCTCCGCCTCCAGCTCTCCCTGCGCAGCGTCGTGCAATCAACCTGCACCATTCTCGCCGTGGCCATGGGAACGTGGTTCCTCTTCATGATTCACGACAAGCTCCTCCTCATCCTCCTCGCTTTCTTCCTCGCCGCCATCATCGATCCTGGCGTGCGCTGGATGGAAGCCCACCGCGTGCCGCGGGGCCTTGCCGTCCTCCTCCATTATTTCCTCGCTCTCCTCATCCTCCTGTTCCTCTTGACCTCCCTCATTCCTATCCTCGCCGCGCAGCTCCAGCAAATCGCCATCTTCATGAGCCTCGAGGTGGATGCCTTCCTCAGTTATCCGCACATTACCCTCCCGTTCCTCTCGGAGACACTCAATCTCCGCCTCACAACGTTCGTGCAAGGCATGCTCCAGGACCTCTCGGTCTACGAATTCGCCGATGCTCTCCAGCGCCTCGGGCAAAACCTCTCGATCACGGCGCAGGGTTCCGTCCTCTTTGTCACGCGCATCGCAGGTTCCGTCGTGAATTTCGTCGTCCGGATGATCGTCGTCCTCGTCCTCGCCTTCTTCATCCAAAACGAGAAGGAGAACATCCGCCTCTGGATCCGCGGCTTCTTCCCCCATCATTTTCGGGCATACATCGACGGAAAAATTGAGGCCGTTCACGAAAAAATAGGCCAGTGGGCGCGTGGGCAGCTCCTTCTCGGCTTCAGTGTCGGCCTCCTCGCCTTCCTCGCCCTGACCATCCTCAACATGCCCTACGCCCTCACGCTCGCGGTGCTCGCCGGTTTCACGGAATTCATTCCCTATGTCGGGCCGTTCATTGCGGCGGTCCCCGCCGTCCTCATCGCCCTGACGCAGGAAGGCCTCCTCTGGGCCGCAATCCTCATCGGCGTCTACTACGTCATCCAATGGTGCGAAAACAACCTCCTCGTCCCGCTCATCATGAAGCGGGCGGTCGGACTCTCTCCCATCGCCATCATCGCTTCCATGCTCATCGGCGTGAGTTTCCCCGCCTTCCTCCATCCTATCCTCGGACTCCTCCTCGCAATTCCCGCCACGACCATCGTCGCGCTCTTTCTCGAAGACTGGCATGCGATCCGCAAAAAAAGTCCGTAGATATCACACAATGTTTCCCTGTTCTCTTCCACTCGTCTCCCAACGTCATCCGTGGTAGAATGAACGGAACTCTTGACGAGTTGTCACTCTACAATCTAGAGTGATAAATCCCCACCCCCTTCCTTCTATGCATCCTTTCGATCGCTTCACGCCGAACGCAAAACTCTCCCTCCAGCTCGCGGAGCAGGAGGCCAAAAACGCCAAAGGAAGCTACATCGGCACCGATCACCTCCTCCTCGGCCTCCTCAGCATCCCCAAATCCCTCGGCTTCTCCATCTTCACCGGCGCCGGGGTCACCCTGGAAAACACACGCATCCTCCTGAAAACGGCGACGTCAACAGGCGACGAGGACGGGAACATCAAACATGGCCTCTCCGTCGCACTCCACAATGTCATCGAGCAGTCTGTCGTGACCGCGCATAAATACCGTCACGCCAACGTCGGCACGGAACACCTCGTGTACGCGCTGGTATCCACTGGAAAGAACGCGGCCACCGTTCTCCTCGAGCAGATGCAAGTCGATCCGGAGGAGCTCCGCCTCCGCATCGAAGAAATGTTCGGACAAATCAGCCAATTCCGGCAGCAGAGCAGGGATGTCGAGCAGTCGCTCGAAGCATTCTTCCATGGCCTCCAAGGAGCAATCGCGGGCATGCAGTCCGCTCCGGGGGGCACCGAACCGGAGGGGCTGCGGAAACGGCGCGCGGAGAAGAACAGCAAAACGCCCGTCCTCGACTATTTCACCGACGATCTCATCGTAAAAGCGCGGGCGGGGAAACTCGAGCAGACGATTGGCAGGGACAGCGAAATCGAGCGCCTCATCCACATCCTCAATCGCAAGACGAAGAACAACCCCATTCTCATCGGAGAACCGGGGGTGGGCAAAACGGCAATTGTTGAAGGATTGGCTCTGCGCATAGCTAAAGGAACGATCCCCGGTTCACTGCGCGGAAAGCGCATTCTCCTCCTGAATATGGGAGCCCTCGTTGCGGGTACAAAATACCGCGGGGAATTCGAGCAGCGTTTCGAGGATATCATCAAGGAAGCAGCGCAGGCGGAGGGGAACATCATCCTCTTCATCGACGAAATGCATACCGTCATCGGCGCGGGATCGGCCGAAGGTTCGCTCGATGCGGCCAACATCCTGAAACCGGCGCTCGGCCGCGGTACGCTGCAGGTCATCGGCGCCACGACCCTCGACGAATACCGCACGCTTGAAAAAGACCGCGCCCTGACGCGCCGCCTCCAAGCCATCACCGTAGAAGAGCCAAACATCGCGGACACCCTCGAAATCCTCCGTGGCATCCGGTCGTCCTTCGAGCAATTCCATCACATCGTCATAACGGACGACGCGCTGGAAACGGCGGTGCACTTGAGCAAGCGCTACATCTTCGAACGCTTCCTCCCGGATAAAGCCATCGATGTGCTCGATGAAGCCGCTGCCGGCAAGAGACTCGCTCACACGGAATCCGTGCCGGAAATACAGAAAATCGACAATAAGCTCGAGGAGTTGGCAATGAAGCAGCAGAGCGCCGTGCATGAGCAGAAATACCACCTGGCGCTCAAGTTGAAACAGGAACAGCAGGCGCTGAAGGAACAACGGGACAGGCTCATCGCCGCCCGGGACGGAGACTGCCGCTCCCCCGTCCAGATCACCGGCGACGACATCGCGGCCATCATCAGCCGAATGACCGGCATCCCTGTCACCAAGCTCCTGAAACCCGAAATTCGGCGCCTCACCAACCTCGAACAGCATTTCCGCAAGCACGTCATCGGACAGGACGAGGCCGTTCGCAATGTCGCGCGCTCCATCCGGCGCAGCCGCGTGGGCATCGGCGACGCCAAGCGCCCCATCGGCTCGTTCCTCTTCCTCGGACCGACGGGCGTGGGAAAGACGGAACTCGTGCGCACGATCGCGCGGGAGGTCTTCAATCGGGAGGATGCCCTCGTAAAGATCGACATGTCCGAATTCATGGAACGCCATAATGTGTCCCGCCTCACCGGCGCGACGCCGGGCTACGTCGGTTATGAGGAAGGCGGGCAACTGACAGAAATAGTCCGCCGCAAACCATACTCCGTCATCCTCTTCGACGAAGTGGAAAAGGCGCACCCGGAATTCTTCAATCTTCTCCTTCAAATTCTGGAAGACGGCATGTTGACGGACGGACAGGGAAAACGCGTGGACTTCACCAACACCATCATTGTCATGACCAGCAACATCGGCGCGGAAAAACTGAGCCGTCAGGCGGCGAGCATCGGCTTTAAACTCCACGACGAAGCACGGGCGGAAGAGCTTCAGTATGAAGAAAAGCGACAAGAGGTCCTCGCGGAGCTGAAAGAGCATTTCCGTCCCGAGTTCCTCAACCGCATCGACCACATCGTGGTCTTTAACGCGCTCAATCAGGAGCACATCCGCAAGATCGTGAAAATGCACATCGGCCTCCTCGCGGAACGGCTGCAGCAGCAGGGATACAAGCTCTCCGTGGAACAGGGGGTCATCAACATACTTGCCAACGAGGGTTTTGACCCGGAATACGGCGCCCGCCCCGTCCGCCGCGTCCTCCAGCGGCGCATCGAAGACGAAATCGCCGAGCACATCCTGAAAGGAGTCTTCCATAAGGGCGATACGATCTGCGTCGTCAAACGCGGGCCGCAAACGATAGAATTCCTGCCAAAGGAGCGAAATCCGCTCCCCCGCCGCTCTCTCCCCCTCGCCCTTTCCTCCCCGCGCAACTTCGGTGGAAAGGAAACGCCAGATACGGTATAATGGAGAGAATGCCCATCGAGCCAGTCAAAATCCCACAGAACGTTCAAATCGAGGACCGTATCATCGGCCCCGTCACGCTGCGGCAGCTGATCATTACGATCATAGGATGCGGCATCAGCTACGCCATCTGGTCCAGCCTCCAGAAAATGTTCGGCGACGTCGGCATTACCGTCACCATCGTCGCATGGATCCCCGCCGTCATCTTCATCGCTTTCGCCTTCATCAAAGTATACGACCTCAGTCTCTTTCGCATCGTTTTCCTCATGCTCGAGCGGTCGGTCAAGCCACAAGTACGCATATGGGCTCCGCGACCGGGAATCAGCCTGATCAATCCCCACGCGCTCGCCAAGCCAGAGAAAAAGAAGCCAGCCGCCATGCAGGAACAGCCGCAAAGCATCGAAGAGTTGAGTTCCATGCTTGATATTCCCGACACAGAAACCACCAAACCGCCGTTGACCGCCGCGCAACCCGCCGCCGATCCGCTGGCCGCAGCCGCCTTCTCCCCACCGACGCCATGACCGCGAAAACGCCGCCCGATACCGTCCGACAGCGCAAGAAGAATCCCGCGCTCAGCGTGCAGCGATACCTCCCCATTGCGGAAATCCGCAATGACGCCGTGATCCTGAAAAACGGGGGATTGCGCGCAGTCCTCCGCATTGAGGCCACGAACTTCAACCTCAAAAGCGAGACGGAGCAGGAAGCGATCATCGCCGGGTACGGCGCATTCCTGAATACGCTCTCGTTCCCCATCCAAATCATCGTGCGCTCGACGCACATCAATATCGACACCTTCCTGGCCCATCTGCAAGCGAAGCAAGAACAACAAAAAAACCAGCTCCTCCAGGAGCAAACGGCAATGCACATCGCGTTCATCCGGCGCCTCCTGGAAGTGGCAGACATCATGCAGAAACACTTCTATCTCATCCTGCCCATCGACCGTAACGTTCGACGGAAGACCCTCCTCGAAAAATTTTTCGAGTGGCTCCACCCGGAGGACAGCGCGGTAAAGGCGGCGCACAGGAACCGGGAATTCAACGAAGGAGCACGCCTGCTGAACGACCGCATCGAACTTGCACAGGCCGGACTGAACAGCCTCGGCCTCCACTCACGGCGCCTCCAAACGCGGGAACTCATCCAGCTCTACTACGACATATACAACCCCCAAACAAGTCAGCGCCAGAAACTCCCCCAAGATCTTGCGGATCTCCGCACAGACGCGACAACGCTCTGAGAAAAACATTGACAGAGAATCGCAAGATGGGAAAATGCACCCGGCATGTTGCTCGTGCAGGAACCTTGCCACCCTGTATCTTTTCCCCCTGCACCGCCCTCTCTTCATGTCCAAAACACTACTGCAGACGCCCGGCCGCATGGAAGAACTCCTCCGTAATTCCCCGGAAGTGCTCCGGCCTCGACCGGGGGAACTCCTCGAAGGAACGGTCATTTTCAAGGGCAAGAATAAGCTCCTCCTCGACCTCCAGGGGGTCGCGACCGCCATTATTTCGGGACGAGAGCTGCGCGACTCCTTTAACACCTTCCGAGACCTCCAGGCCGGCCACAACGTCACGGCGCTCGTCCTCGAAGAAGAGAACGACGATGGACTGGTCGTCATGAGCTTGCGAAAAGCCAGCCAGCAAAAGGCATGGGGACGCTTCCACGACCTCATCAATACGGGAAAAACCATGCCGTTCACCGCGCAAGAAGCGAATAAAGGAGGACTTCTGGCAAACATCGATGGCATTCGCACCTTCCTCCCCGTCAGTCAGCTCGCCCCCGCGCACTACCCGCGCGTATCCAACGCGGATACGGGCGAAATCCTCTCACGGCTTCAAAAACTCGTCGGCCACACGTTTGCGGTAAAAATCATCACCATGGACGAGGATGCAGGGAAAATCGTCGTTTCGGAGCGCGAGGCAATGGCAGAAGAGCGCTCGAAGACGCTCGAGAAGCTCAAAGTGGGCGACGTCCGTGAGGGCATTGTCAGCGGCATGGCAAAATTCGGCCTGTTCGTCACTTTCGACAGCCTCGAGGGTCTGGTACATATCTCAGAAATAGCGTGGGGGCATGTAAAAAATCCCGCCGAATACGCAGAAACGGGTGACCGGGTGACGGTAAAAGTGATCGGCATTGATGGAGATAAGCTTTCGCTCAGCATCAAGCAACTGGCAAAAGACCCATGGGAAGAGGTTTCGGAGCGCTACCCCGTCGGGAAAAAAGTCACGGGTTCCATCGTGCGCTTCGCAGACTACGGCGCCTTCGTGCGACTCGAGAAAGATATCAACGGCCTCATTCACCTCTCCGAACTGGCGCACCACCACGTCAAAGACCCGGCGGAAGTCCTCACGATCGGCCAACGCATCGAAGCGCAAGTCATCAATATCGACATCGACGAACGGCGCATCGGCCTTTCCCTGAAAGCCCTTCTCCCCATCGATAAAGAAACTCTCGAACGGCTGAAGAAAGAGCGGGAAGAAGAAGAGACCACGACGAAGAAAAGGGAAACCGAAGAAACCGAGGAGGCAACCGAAGAAACCAAGGAAAAGTTGGATTCTACGACATCGTCGACTACCAGAGTTTTTGTGGCTTCTAAAACCGGGAAAAAGTTCTACCCGGTCGATTCCGCCGCCGCAAAGAAAATCAAAGAGGAGAACCGGGTGTATTTTGCGACCGAGGATAAAGCGAAAGCTGCGGGGTACTCTGCGTAGATGTCAAGGAACCGATGACTGAATACACCCCAGTTTTTCACCGACCCTGAAATTCGGCCTCAAAACTGAAAATTCTGCGGACTCAAATGGGAAGCTGCGTCAGTCTTCATAATGCTCATTTTTTGCTTGAATAAGCCAATGAAGAATCCATCTTCTGTGGAAAACTGGGGTGTTATCCACAGAAACGAGAACGATGGATATGGAGCAAAGCCACTGTTTCCGCCACTAGGCTGCGTCAGTGTGTGCATGGGGTGATATTGGCTCTGTTCTATTGAAAACAACGATTCACTCAAGCAAAAACTGGGGTGTTTTCAGACCGATGAAAAATGCCAATGTGTCATGGTGAGCTCGTCGAACCATCACATTGGTAAGCCGTTGTATCGCCCTTCGACGGGCTCAGGGTGACACAATGTCCACCTTTTTCATCGGTTCCCCGTCAGTACTCTTGATCGGCGAGAAAATGAAGGTGGAGGTAGAACACCTCCTGCCCCCCGGCCTTCCCGACGTGGAATACCAGCTTGTATCCCGCGATGTTCTTCTCCTGCGCAAACTGCTGCGCCTTGAGAATGAGAAGGCCGGGAAGATGGACCGTTTCCGGCGTGATATCGGCGAGAGAGGCCACAAAGCGCTTTGGAATGAAGAGGAGATGCGTCCTGGCCTTGGGCCGGATGTCGCGGAACGCAAGCACGTCGGCATCCTCAAAGACGATATCTGCCGGAACCTCCCGGTCACGAATGCGATGGAAAATCGTCCGTTCTGACATACGAGATGCAACCATAGAGCAGGAAAAGACAGGAAACGATATTGCAATAAGACGGAAAAAGGCGGAAAATAGAAGGGAAATGGCAACAAAAATGGAAGAAATCTAGAATATTTGAAACTAACCCCAACAAGAAGAAGAAATTCTTCAATTCCATCATTATACCTTACGTCAACGGCAGGATGCATATAGGGCACAGCTATACATACACAAGGA
>CAZWCH010000012.1:6265-7151 GCA_964632925.1 uncultured Candidatus Peribacteria bacterium | reverse complement strand
ATGGCAATTCCAGCCCCCTCCTCCCCGGAGCAAACCAATATCGCGGCCCCCTCCCAAGAACAGCACGCTCTCATCGTGGCGCAGCCTGAGAAGCTCGGGAATCTCCTCGACGCCATTGAGAACCTCACGGGACCACGAGAAACATCCTCCGAGAAAACAGGAGAAAACGGCGGCGGCGCCGTTTCCTCCGGGACCGCAGGAACGACAGCGCCGAACACCCTCTCGCCGCGGGACCATGCTCTCGCTAACCTGCCCACGCAGGAGAAAATACAAAAAGTCCTCCGCACGCACATCCACGCAGAGGTACGGAGGCTCCGACGGGAGGCTTCGCGCTTAACCGCCTCCCGGCCGGGCGCCGCCCATCGCATCAACCAGATCTACGCGAATATCCGGAGACTCAATAAGCTCCTCGGGGAGCTCTTCCACGCCTCCTACGAGACCCTTAAACACTTCTTCATCCGCGTCTTCATCGACCGCCAGCCAATCCTATAGAAACTTCCCCTCTCCCCACGGGAGATGGGGGGCAAACCAGCTCACTTTTTCTCCTTCTTTGGTCGCTCGGTCTGGTTCTCTATCCACTCCGTGGCCCATTGCAAGAGATGGTCCAGGAGTCCAAGGGGACGCATGATCATGGACTCCACCTCGCCGGTGACCCCCTCGATCCGCCGGAGAATCTTTCGTAAATCCACCACAATGAAAAGCACGTGGTAGAGCACCACGACGAGCATGACACCGACGACGCCGTAGAGCCCCTGGAGGAAGGTGAACCCTTCGATCACAGGACGGAAGCATACCAAGAACACCCACCCGCCGCAATATCCTGCACGCGATGGCGTCCCGCCGTCACCAACGGTATCCTACCACAAGCACATCGGATCTTTCGCGG
>CAZWCH010000012.1:4204-6255 GCA_964632925.1 uncultured Candidatus Peribacteria bacterium | reverse complement strand
GCGGGCGTCGTATAATGGCTATTACCTCAGGTTTCCAACCTGAAGATACGGGTTCGATTCCCGTCGCCCGCTCCACGAAGTACTGCTCCGCTGCGCTTCACAGACTTCGTGGCGCCGCCATCATGTCCAATAGCGAGCAGTACTGAGTGCCCCGTTGGCAGGTACCCCGTATCTTGGACACACTCTCGACTAGAGTTTTCCCCCCAAGATTATGGGTACATCCCGCCGCATAGCTCCCGAGATCAAGGAGCAAATCCTCAAGCGCATCAAAGACGACGGCATCCCCGTGGCACAAGCCGCCAAGGAACATGGCATCCATGAGACGACGGTCTACGGCTGGCTCTCGGCAAAGGCATCGTCCGGACCCACCCTGCGCGAATTGAATGCTCTCCGGAAAGAGAATGCCATGTTGAAGACGCTCGTTGGTGAGATGACGGTGACTCTTTCCCGTTCCCAAAAAAAGAGATGATTGCCCCACTGGAAAACAAGCGGCAGGTGGCAAGACAGATGGGCATTTCCCGTTCTTCCCTGTACTACCGTTCTACGATGCGGGAGCGCGATCAGAAGCTCAAAGAAGGAATACAGGCAACCCTGTTCACCCAAGCTATGGTCATCGTCGGTTGGCGCTGCACCTGCGGAGAAACAAAAAATGCATCCTGCGCGTGATGAAGAAGTTCGGCATCAAACCGTATCGCAGGAGAACGCGCCGGCTCTGCAAACCGGGTGACATTGGCAAGAATCCACTGGCCATCGCAAACTTCGCCAATATCCTGTGCCCACTTCGCAGAAACGTCCTCTGGGCTTCGGATTTCACCTACTTCTGGTTCCATGGGAAATTCTGGTACCTCTGTACCGTGCTCGACCTCTTCAGTCGCGAAATCATTGGATTCTCTTTTTCTGTCACTCATGATCAATCGATGGTGCTCAATGCCCTGAGCCATGCGCTTCTCACGCATCCCGCCCCTCACTACCTGCATACGGATCAGGGCAGCGAGTACACCTGCGCTGCCTATTTTGACCTACTCAAAGACCATCACATTCAAGCATCGTTCAGCACCAAAGCTTCTCCTTGGCAGAATGGCTTTCAGGAATCCTTCTACAGCGAGTTCAAGAAGGACCTCGGTGATGTTTCTCGCTTCGAGACGATCGCACTGTTCATGGAAGCGCTGTTTCTCCAAATCCATTACTACAACACCGAAAGAATACACACCGCGCTCAAGACCATTCCAATACTCTTCAAACCACATCTTTTATCTCCTAGCAATGTGTTCTAAGAAAGGGGTACTTGCCAGGGGAACGAGATTCTCTACCGCCTGTGCTATCGCAGGCATCACCCACACCCGGAACGAACCCTACCATCCAGAACACAACGGGAAGATTGAGAAGTTCCACGACGGTCTCAAGTACCGGTGCTTCTACGTCCTCCTCCATCCCCGTGATTCCATCGAACGACAGAACCTCCATCTTTCCCAGTGGCTCTCCTGGTACAACTACCGTAAACCCCACTCCGGCCTCGGAATGAACAGGAGAACCCCTGCAGAAGTCGTCTATTCTGCACTTCTAGACAATCTTTCCAAATCCTCTTGTGTAAACCTAATGCTGCAACATAACATTCCTTGCTCAAGAACCAGGAGCGTAGCGACGCAGTTGTTGGCTTGTCGCAGATCCCATTGGGAGACGGGTTACCCTGCCGTAGGCCCTGAGCCTTGCCGAAGGGAGTCGTACCGAATGGGTATCCCGCTCCATTGGAACTGTGGCAGTTTTTTTCTTGGGTTACCCTGCCGCAGGCCCTGAGCTTTGCTGATGGGGGTATAGCGACTCAAGCATCGGCTGCCAAAAAATTCCAAATTCCTGCGTTTCTTTCTGAGAATAGCTGTTTGCATGATCTTTGCGGTACGGTTTCTGGTATGTGCCGATGAGCGGCCGCAGCCGCTCGGCAAACGACCAATCATCGGCTACACGGTGGTCAAAGAAAGTGAGAGTGACATCCTCATCAAAAAAATCGGCCCCGGCGCGCTTCTCACAATCCATGAAATGGTGTTCAGCAATGG
>CAZWCH010000012.1:0-4194 GCA_964632925.1 uncultured Candidatus Peribacteria bacterium | reverse complement strand
CGGCAAACGACCAATCAGCCGATACACCGTGAGGAAAGAAGGCCACAGTGACATCCTATTCTTATAAATGGTCCGGCGCGCGCCTAGAACTACCCCTGCGCAAACGTTCCTCAACGACTCCACGCTCTTCCTCACTCAATATATCGCGGGCATATGGCATGGTTTTTGCGGAGAGCACGGTCACTCCCGGTTTCGAGAGCACAGAAGCAGCGTGCGAGGTAATGTAGGGTGTCACGATGATGAATCGGAGTGTGGGTTTGCCATGTATCCTATAGAGTGCGTGTACTTGTAGTAGTGTTGCCTCCAGCTGGGAGCCGCTGTACGATGCGTCATCGAAAATGACAAAGTGTCTGATCCCTTTTTCCATGGCTTCGGTGAGGGCTTTAGTGGTGGGCTCAGCAGAACCATGGAAGTAGGTTTCTATCGCCGGCTTCTTCTGCAGGAACGGTTTCGCAAGCTCGTAGGTCCAGCGGCGTGAGGCATGGGGCTTGTAGTCCCAAAGGACTGCGTATTGTTCGTTTTTGCTTACAAGCTGTTCATTTAGTTTCTCAGTTACCGCGTGAAGATTTCTGACGAACTCACCAAATGGAATGTGCTGGACGTTTTGTAGAATTTTTTCCTTGAGAGCGCGAACGACCGGTGATGGATCACTTTCCAGCCATTCTTGCACCTTTTGTGGGTCAAAGCGCGCTGGCTGTGAGGGAATGAGGGCGGGGTCAATCTGATCGACTGGAGAAAGACAGTGCAAAAGTTCATGTCGTATTTTCCCTCTTTTTGGAATTCCCGCCTCCGTTTCTAGAGAAAGGGGCACGGTTGTCTTTTCCAATGGGTCCTGCCCTTCGATATCGAGTGGCGATGACATCAGATTATTATATCATATTTCAGCTAAAAATTCATATCCCTGGTTGCCATGTGGCGGCACTGTACCTCATGCGATCACCACTCCCGAGAGCATGGCAGTTCTAATAGCCTCGAGTTTAGAGCTCCATTCATTGATTGACACCAACCCGCGCAAACGGCAGGAGCGCCTCGATATCCTCCACGCGCGCCACCTGCCCGTACCCCCCGGAAAAGAGAACGACGATCGGACCGCGCGCCGCTTCCTGGCACGCAAGAATCTTCTGTCGACACACGCCGCATGGCGCAAAGGGGTCGGGGCCATCGAGAGCCTCCGACGGACCGGCGAGCGCTATCGCGCGAATGGCGGGCAATGATCGGTACTCACGGACATACGACAATACATCCTCCTCCGCGCACACCACCGCTCCTGCGGAACTTCCGGGCTTCGTGCGTCCAATGCACAAACGGCCATCCTCCAAACGAACGGTGGCGCCCTCCCGCCGCGACATGACAGCAGGAACCAGGTCGGCCGCCGCACGCGCATGCCGGTAGAGTTCACTCTCATGATCGGAGAGATACCGAGGATCGCAAAAAGTGACGACGGACTCCACGACTTTCCGCGACCGCACCCACCCGGTAATCCGCGAAGTAGCCGTAAGCCGCACGAATGTCTTATCCGGCAATTGGAGATAGAGCTCATGTCCATCGTGATGCTGGATGCCGGAAACATGGACCTGGCCATCGAAAGGAACGGAGCTGAGGCCCGGCACGAACCGTACCCCGCCCTCCACCGTCACATCACATCCAGCAAGATCCTCCATTTTCTCCATGGGTATGCAACCATCAAAATCCGGCATGAAGAGCGGCGGCTGGCGGCGGAAAGACATCAAGGAAGAAACCTATCCCTTTGGGCAACCGGCCGTCAATGCCCTTACGTATTATTCGCCACATCCCCCCAAAAATAGGACGGAAGCAGGCGGTCCGCCGCATCACCCGAACCGAGCTGGCGGATCCTCGCACGGACATCGTCGATACAGGAAGCAGAATACTTCCTCGACGGAAGCGGGCATGCATCATTCGAAGCTGGTTCCGGTTGCTCTGGCCGCTCTCTCTCAAGGTACGACATAGGAAAAGGGGGTAAGTAGATGCATGGTAGAAAAAAGGAGCGCATGGAAAAATGCACAGTAACGGCCAAGTGGCACAACAGCAAAAAAATGGCTAACAGAAGAGGAAAAATTCGGAGCAATGAAGAGGAGATACACTCTATGTCAACTGGAGAAACTGCTCCCCGCACTTGCCACACTGACACTGCACGGCATCATTCCGCACTGCAACGATGCGAATACGGTGGAGCGTCGTAGAACGGGAGGGCACAACATCTCCCTGCGCCTCTGTAGAAAAGTAGTACACCTGCCGTCCATCAATGGTGAAATCGTTCATGAGGCCGCAGCGAGGACAGTGGAGGAGAAGCTGCTCTGGATTGTCCTCATACCCCAGCTCCTTCGCTCGTCGCTTGGAAAGGCGCGCGAGACGCTGTCCCAACGAAAGAATCTCTCCATACACCGGATCGGACACGATGTGCACGTCCGCGAACCCTTCGCCGGGCTTCCCCGCCCGTTTCCCCTGCAGACGCCTCTGGCATTCGTCGGAAGATTCCATCGGCTCCTCCGGCAATTCGCGCACCATAGAGGCATGATACCATGCCCGCATGCCATCCGTCCTCCTCGTTGACGCGCACGGCAACCCCGCAGGAACCGCCGACATCGTCGATGCCCACACAGGCCAAGGGAAACTCCACCGCGCCTTCTCCGTTTACGTGTTCCGGAAGAACGGCACGGAACTCCTCCTCCAGAGGCGCGCAGCGGGAAAACGCCTCTTCCCCGGCCTATGGACGAACACGTGCTGCAGTCACCCGCAGGAAGGGGAGACAGCCACCCAAGCCGGCATACGCCGCCTGCGGGAAGAACTCGGTTTCACGTGTCCCCTCGACGAGAGCGACGCGTTCATTTACCGCGCCGAGGACCCCGCCGGCCGCGGCGTAGAACACGAGCACGATACCGTCCTCGTCGGCCTCGTGAGCGACGCCGACATCGTCCCAGACCCCGACGAAGTGAGTGACTGGAAGTGGATGCTTCTCGATGACCTCACAGAGAAACTTGAGCGCAGCCCCGATCTCTTCACGCCATGGTTCGCGCAAGGGCTCACCATAGCCTTACAAACACTCACATAAACAATATGCAGCTTCACCCATCTTCGGTTCCCTCGGAATCCTCTCGTCTGCACCTTGCTCTCATTCCCGACGGCAACCGCCGCTGGGCGCGCGCGAAAGGCCTCCATCCATGGGACGGTCACGCGAAAGCCGTGGAAAATTTCCGCACGCTCTCCGACTGGTGCCGCGCAAGTCCCCGCATCGGAACGCTGACTATTTGGTGCTTCTCCACAGAGAACTGGAAACGGGATCCCAAAGAAGTAAGCAAGCTCATGGGCCTCCTCGAAAATTACATCCGAAAGAACAGGACAGAAATGGCAAAACAGGGAACGCGCTTCCTCCACTCCGGCCGCACAGACCGAATCCCCTCCTCTCTCGCAAAAGCGTTCAAAGAAATCGCCGAGGAGACGAAGGACAACACAACCTTCACACTCCACCTTGCCCTGGATTATGGAGGGAAAGATGAAATCATCCGTGCATGGCGGAAAGCCAAGAATCAAGAATCCGAAACGAGCGATGATCCGATCCGCCCGTTTCTGGATCACCCCTCTCTCCCCGACATCGACCTCATCATCCGCACCTCCGGCGAGTGCCGCACCTCGAACTTCTTCCTCTGGCAATCCGCCTATGCAGAGTGGTTCTTCCTCGAGAAGCACTTCCCGGAACTCACGACGAAAGACCTCGAGGAAATTCTCCAGAAATTTGACGAAAGGCAGAGGAGATTTGGATCATAAAAAGGGGGCGAGGCTCTGCCTCGCCCCTGGCGTCATTCACTACTCCAGCGCTTGGGCAAGAAGTGGCATAAAAGATACGCCACCCCCAGCCCCATCCAGAAATGCAACACAGGACGTAATCCGGAGATGATAAACACGACACAGCAAATGGCCATAAGAGCAACCATCACTATGCAGGGAAGGGTGGAGCTGAGCCGCTCACCAACCACCTTCTCCTTCTCTTCATCAGACTGGAACATATGATTCCCCCCTTCATGAAAAGGAACGGAAACTAGTAAATGACCACCGAGGAGTAGTATACAAGAGACATGAAGAAGTCAATGAGTCAAGCAACCGGCAAAATCATCCTTAGTGGCGAATACGCCGTCGTGTTCGGGTATCCGGGAATTGCTGTGCCCTGTAGCGTGCTCG
>CAZWCH010000011.1:0-16542 GCA_964632925.1 uncultured Candidatus Peribacteria bacterium | reverse complement strand
CTCACCCCAACCCTCTCCCGCGGGGAGAGGGAGTTTTCAATCCCCTCTCCCATTGAGAGAGGGCAGGATGAGGGGCATTCCCGCATCCCCTCTTTCACCGCCGCGATGATCTCCGCTGCACGGGCATGGTCCTCGATGAGCGCGCTGCAGAGACCGTTTTTGAGAACGGTACGATCCGGGCAGCCCATGTTGATATCAATGCCATCAAATCCCATCACTACCAACTCTGCGGCAACTTTTCGGAAGTGCTCCGGCTCATGCCCCCATATCTGAACGACGATGGGGCGCTGGTCCTCCGTGTACAGGAGACGGCGGCTCTGTGCATCGCGTCCAGCGGAACAGAGCGCGTCGACGTTGACGAATTCCGTGAAGAAGACATCGGGCTTCCCTCCTTCCGCAACGATCTGCCGAAAGCAGACATCGGTGACGTCATCCATCGGCGCCAAGGCCAAAAATGGCTTTGGGAGGCGGTGCCACATGCCACTCACCCTACCCTCTCCCGCCCGTTCGACAAGCTCAGGGCGCCCTGAGTCGAATCGAATGGGCGCGGGGAGAGGGAATTATGGTAATACTGCCGCGAGGGCCGGTGCATGCGCAATACGGTGCGCTTCCGCCGAAGGAAGATTGTCCAAGACGTACGCCGCGCGCTCTTCGACGGTCATTGCGGGAATCCGCAACGGCTCGTATCCCAGCTCCCGATAGATTTCCTCAATCCGCCGGTCGAGGAACGCCGCCTTCGCGGCGTCTTCGGTGCGCACGTGATCCGCCTCGAACGGAAGAGGATCGCAGAGGAATATCTTCTTGAAGCGGAACGGCCGGCAGAGCGCGAGGATATTCGGCATGTTCGGCGTGGCGTTGAGTTCGATGTATGCCTGCGCGTGGGGGAACCCCCCGTCGAGAATGACCGATTGCGCGGCATCCAACCTCCGGAACTGCTCCACGTAGAACGCTATCAGCGCACGCTGAAAGCGTTCCTCGTTCCCCCGGATATCCCCGAGCGTCCGCCCCCGCGCAAGTTCGAGCTCGACGTACGCCCGGCCGACTTCGGGAACGATGCGGTACCCCCTGCGATGCAACGCCTGAATGACGGTCGTCTTCCCCGATGAGGGCGCTCCATCGACGAGCACCCATTCTGTACGGCAGCATTCCATGCGTGCAGCTATCCTAGCAGGAAAAATTCGACCATCGAAAAAGCCCCCCGCAGACGCGGGGGGCACCGATCCCTATCACGGCAGCTCCATGATTTTTCTTTCTCCCTCTTCCATGAGGAGAATAAACTTTTTGGGGAGCTCTTGGATGGTGTGGACGCACCAAATGCTCACGCTGTCACTTCCTGTGACGCAACACACCCACTTCCCATCCTGGAGCCTAAATCCCCCATAACTATGCATCCGTTCCCCGACAGGGAGGGAATCGATTGTCGACCAATACGAAGCCCTCCCTTGTTTCCAGCCATCGGCATAACCCATGCTCATCCCGACGGCAAATGCAACGGCTGCCGCGACCACAGACGACACTATAACGCACCAAACCACCATGTTGCTCTCCTGTAAAAGACCGGCTCCCCCATTCCACCGTGGAATGGAGGGGAAGGAGTATACACCGCCTCCCACCTCAGGAAAGCCCTCTGGTTAGAGAGAAATCGGGCATTGACAAACACTTCTCCCGAGAGCATAGTGCATCTCCTCGTTCCCACGGTGGGATTGAGGAAAGCGTGTGCTCTTGATCCTTGAAAGGAAAGGTCGTTATGAGAAACATGGGATTTGTGGTGTTCGCTCTGGTTGGTGGTATTTTTCTTCTTAGTGGGTGCTACGACAATTTTGGAAGTAGCGCCGACTACGCGAGCGATGAGGCCATCGCCGTGACAGAGATCGCCGATGGGGTCTTCATCATCGCTCCCACCAAACAGCCGGCCCCCGGCGCCCTTGATGCGGCACGCAAAGCGACGACGCAGAGACTCAAACGTTGGGTGAAGGAGAGTAATTACGGGGTCCTCTCCGTAAGCCCACAGTTCGGCCGGTGGCCTTACTTCTGTGTCACAGTAAAAAAGCCACCCGAATTGCCGGAATTTGAGAAGAAATAATTCTGGCACATGCCATCCAGTACCTGCTCTCTCCGGAGTGCAGGTGCTTGTTGTTGTGGAATCGCAGCGACCCCCTCTCCCTAGCACTCCCCCCAAGGGGGAGGGAAGAACGGACAGCGCTTCCACAAGCATTCGTACGGCCTCCTTCACTCTCTGATGCACATCCGGGAGCACGATTCCCTCCCGTCGGAGCTTCTCCGTCGAGAGGACGCAGTTGCTCCGCGCGGCGCGGACGACGGATGGGAGGTCTTTGAGGAGAAGACGCTCGACCGCTCTCCCCCTCACCCTAACCCTCTCCCGCGGGGAGAGGGAATTTTCTACGATTTTTTCGTACATCATCATGATCTCGTAGGGAGATATTGTCCCAGGATTCACGATATTGAAGATGCCTGTCCGACGGCGCGCGATGAGGGTCTTCGCCGCTTCCAGAAAATCCGGGAGATAGGTGATGGAATTCTGGACATCGAGAACCTTCGCGTACTTCCGGAGTTTCATGAGGAGATTCCTCTCGTTCGGAGAACCGTCGAATGGCATACGAAGACGGAGGATCAAGATGCCCCCCCTTCCATTCCGCGGATCAACGAACTCCCGGAGTATCTGATCGCACCAACCTTTGACGCGGGAGTAGAAGCTGCCGAAGAAGTTTGGGGGGTCGTCTTCGGTGAAGCCTTCGACGCTGCCCCTCACCCTATCCCTCTCCCCCGGTGAGAGGGAATTTTTCCGCCCATCTCCTTCATAAATACACCCTGAACTCAAGTGCACCCAGTAGATATTACTCTTGCCACATTCCTCCAGAAGAACGAGCGGCCCCGTGAGGTTACTCCGGAGCGTTTCCTCTTTGTGCTCCTCACACCAGTCGATATTCGGGCGGCCGGTCTTTCCCGCCGCATTGATCACCACGTCAGGCTTCTCACGATCGAATATTTCCGCAACTGCGCGAGCATCGGCAATATCGACATCGGGGCAGACGGCATCGGGATAGGCCTCACGGAATACACCACCGAGGTAGCCGCGCGCGCCGAAAATGAGGATCCTCTCCATCAGGAGGAGTATACTCTTCCGGAATGCCACGTCCCAGACGCCGGCTCCGGCGCGGAAAATCCTCCCGAGGATTGGACCTCCAACCCACGACCATTCGGTCCCTGCACGGCATCGTCCACATCCTCATCGGCATCCTCCTCGCCCTCGCCCTCCGGCAGGAAGCCGGCCCTCTGGGAAAGGCCGTGCAGAGCGCGCTCGTTTTCTTCGCGGGACGATGGGCCATGCTTTTCCCCGTACTCTTTGTTCTATCGGGGCTCCTCCATTGGACTTTGCCCTCCCCACGCTGGCCGCGGAAACGCCTGCTCGGGCTTACGCTCTCCGCCTGCGCCTTCCTCGGCCTCATGCACATCGGAGCGCCGCTCGAAGACATCGGCACGCGGCGCGACCAGCTCGCGGGAGCCATCGGCTTCATGGCGAGTCTCCCCTTCATTCTCCTCGCAAGCCGCGCCGTGGGCATCGTCGTCCTCGCCACCATCCTCCTCGCGGGCATGCTCCTCGCGTTCGAACCAGATCCTCTCCGCGTATGGGCCGCCATCCGCACGCTCAGCAAGCGCAGGAAAATCCGTCCTACAACACGGGAACCATCATCCGCGGAAGAAGAAACCACGACGACCGACCCCGTGGAACAAGAACAGGAACCACCAGAACTCAATATCGTACGCCCGGCTTTTGCGCAGAGCGTCCTCCAGGAACACGCCGAGAAAGTCCTCCAGGAACAACTGCGCACCCGGACGCACGCCAAGGCTGCGCAGGTTCTCGAAATGCGCGACACGCGGTACGAAGAATGGACGTTTCCCACGTACGATCTTCTGGAAGCCGCGCAGAGTACCCTCGCCATCAATGACGATGAATTGAAACGACAGGCCCGACTCATCGAGGAAAAGCTCCGGGAATTCGAGATCGACGTCACGGTGCGGGACGCCCACCCCGGCCCTACGGTGACGCAGTTCACCGTCCAACCCGCGGAGGGCGTCAAGCTCAGTCGCATCGGAAACCTCAAAGACGATCTCTCTCTCGCGCTCGCAGCGCAAAGTTTGCGGATCGAGGCCCCCATTCCGGGAAAGTCGCTCGTCGGCATCGAGATGCCGAACTCCGTGCGCACCACCGTGCACCTCAAGGAGATTCTGGAGAGCCCCGCCTTCGCCCAGTCCTCTTCCCCCCTCACCCTTCCGCTGGGGCGCGACGTCTCCGGAGACGCCATCGTCGCCAATCTCGACGCGATGCCGCACCTCCTCATCGCCGGCGCGACGGGCTCCGGGAAATCCGTCTGCATGAACACCTTCCTCGTCGCTCTCCTCTTCCAAAATGCCCCCCACGAACTCAAGTTCATCCTCATCGACCCAAAACGCGTGGAGCTGATGCCGTACGACGGCATTCCCCACCTCCTCACTCCCGTCATCACCGAAGCGGAGAAGGCGCTGCAAGCCTTCCGCTGGGCAGTCGCGGAAATGGGCCGGCGGCTCCGCCGCTTCTCCGAAACGGGCGTGCGCAACATCGACGAGTTCAACGACAAGCAGACGCGCGAGGAGGACATGCTCGCTCGCATCGTCATCGTCATCGACGAGCTCGCCGACCTCATGATGCGACAATTCCGGCGCGACACGGAAATGATGATCACCCGGATCGCGCAGATGGCCCGCGCCGTCGGCATGCACCTCGTCATCGCCACCCAGCGGCCCTCTGTCGACGTCATCACCGGCCTCATCAAGGCCAACGTTCCCACCCGCATCGCCTTCCGCACGGTCAGCGCCGTCGACTCCCGCACGATCATCGACGGGATCGGCGCGGAGGACCTCCTCGGTAAAGGAGACATGCTGTACCTCACCGCGACGACGCCGAAGCCCCTGCGCATCCAGGGGATCTACGTGGCGACCAAGGAAGTGGAACGCGTGATCAACGCAGTGAAAATCGCCGGCGGGGGGAAGATTACGGAGCAGATCGGACTTGCTGATGAAGCAACCAATGAAACCGAGGCAACCGAGGCAACCGACGATGGATCACTGGCGCAAGGAATTAATTTGGAGGCGGATGACGATGGAGGCGATTCGCTCTTCTTTGAGGCCGTTTCCGTGGTGCGAGAGACGGGAAAAGCTTCCGCCAGCCTGCTCCAGCGCCGCTTGAGCATCGGCTATGCACGAGCGGCGAAGCTCCTCGACATCATGGAACACAAGGGGCTCATCGGACCGACCGACGGCGCGAAAGCGCGGAAGGTCTACATGGAAAAAACAGCAGCATGAAGGGCCATTCTTCTTCTCTCTCCCCGCGCCCATTCGATTCGACTCAAGGCGCCCTGAGCTTGTCGAACGGGCGGGAGAGGGTAGGGTGATGGGTACTTGCGTCTCCTCCTCGGTACCTCCAATCCAGGCAAAGCACAGGAAGTGGCAGATGCCCTCGGCGGGCTCGCCGTTGAACTTGTAACACCCAACCTCCTCGGCATCGCCGTGCATCCGGAGGAGACGGGGAACACCTATGCGGAGAATGCCCTCATCAAAGCGCGCGCGTTTCATGCGGCATCGGGGGGTCTTCCGACGGTGGCGGAGGACGCCGGAATTATCGTCGCGGCGCTCGAAGGCGAACTCGGCGTTCACACGCGACGATGGGGCCTCGGCCCTTCCGTCTCCGACGCGGAGTGGATCGCGCATTTCCTCGCACGGATGCGCGGCGTGACCGATCGCAGCGCCGCTTTCCATTCCGCGATCGCCTTCATTTGCGAAAAGGGGATGGAGCACACGTTCGATGGATGCTGCAAAGGGGACATCGCCCTATCGCTCGAGGCACCATTCCGCCCCGGCCTCCCCTTCGACGGCTGTTTCCGCCCCGTAGGCTTTCCCGGTGTCTATGGCGCCCTTTCACTCGCCGAGAAAAATGTCATCAGCCACCGCGGCAGCGCTCTCCGGAAGTTCCGCGTCTATCTTGCGGGCTTGCTCCGCCCATCCTGAGAAGCCTGCTAGAATGCCGCGCTATGGCTTGCCGCCAGCGCCTTTTCTCTCCGGGGCCAACGAACCTCCGTAAAGGCAAGCGCTACTGGATTAAACCAGGCGCGCAGCAGGAGTTCCTCATTGGGAAAGGGCGCTCCGTTCTCCTGGCGCTCCGCCATTTCGCTGCGCGCAATATCTACAATCTCATCCACCGTAGCACTGTGGAGAAATCCATTCACCGCAACGATTTCAATTGCCACACTACCGCAGGCATCGTGCTCGGCGAACGTAAGGAGACTGAATGGGGTTCCGCCGATTTTCGCGGCCAACTCCTCTCCGTTGGCGACGCCCTTGCGCAGTTCCCCCTCCCCTGCGGTATGCAAATCCACGATTCGCCGGAGTGCCGCGTTGTTCTTCACAGCGCCGTACTCCTCGGCGTCGGGCGTGACGGATTACCTATCGCATTCCACAAAGACGGCAACCTGCCAATGGAATTCCGTCCCGTCGGAAACATCATTGATGAATACCGGACATGTTACTACGACTGTCTCCTCTCGTTCTACCATCCAGAGAAGCCGTGACGCTCCATGATGGCACCATCAACAAAGAACTGTGGCGGAAATTCCGCATTTTGTATTAAATACTTGAAAAGTCAAGTGCCTGCACTTTCCGCCACACGTCGCGAATGATCTTTTGAAGGTCATGCTTTTCCTGCTCCGTGATCACGAATGACCGCTCCAGAGGCTCCTCCTCCCGCTCGCCGACGAACTCCAGGATGAATGCTCGCGGTTCCAGTGGCATGTGCGCGTGCTCGAGGAGAAGAGCGTAAAAGACGAGCTGGCGGAAGTAATCGCCCTCCCGGATCTGCCTCTCCGTCTTGGGATGACCGGTTTTGTAGTCGATGACGACGGCGGAGGAAGAATCGGGCGCCAGAAGATCGATGCGATCGAGGAGACCTTTTATCCTTATCCCCTCACCCTTGCCCTCTCCCCTTGAAAGGGAAGAGGGAATCCATGCGCTGATCCCCTTCTCTACGCTGTGGATGATGGGAACCGTCCCGCTCAGCCGCTTCGCGTAGTAGCGCGGGAGGGATGTGCTCCCGAGATGGAGGAGATTCTCCCGCTCCTTCGCGGTCAGCACCTCGCGCTCAGAGAGATACCGGCGGAATGCGCTGAGAAATTCCTCGAGGGAAAATCCTCCCCCCCGCTGCACGCTCAGCCCCCATTCCCGCAGCGCCGCATGGACGGCATTTCCGTAAACGAGATTCGCCTCTTTGCTCTGCGGCGTCTGGAGGAGATCGAGCGCAAGGAACTTCTGCGGATCATCGAGAAAGTGATTGAGCGCGGTGACGGAGAGCGCAAAGGATTTCAAGCGCGCGCGCAGGAAAGCGCGGAACTCGTCGTCGATGTTCCGCAGCGGTTTTCTGAGTAGTGTCGACATGTGTTCCGGCTCACGAGGAGCAAGATCCGTTTCCGGCAATTCCCCGGCCTCCGCAAAAAATGCCGATGGGGATACCGACCGTATTTTTTCTCCGCGCGTTTGCTCCCTGCCGCACGTCATCAATAATTCCCTGCGCGCCCGTGTCATGGCGACGTAGCACACGCGCCGCTCGTCCTGTCCCTGCTCAAAGAATTTCTGCTCCTTCTTCCACCCAAAGAGATGTTCATCGGGGAGCATGAGCGACGGAGGATTGCGCCGCCGGTCCCAGTGACCTTCGCGAAAATTCGGAAGAATCACGCAATCGAATTCCAATCCCTTGCTTTGGTGCGCGGTCATGAGCTGCACGCCGTTCTCCGCGATGTGCGGCATCTCATAGGTCAGCCTCAGACCCTGGTATTCCGGGTTCCCGTATAAATCGAGATCCGCCATGAGGGCGGCGAACGTGTATCCCGGCTGCTCGTACGCGCGGTACTTCACGTAATCGAAGAACGATTGGAGAGGGGCAAACGACAGCGGATCGAATTGAGAACTCTCCTGATGCTTGGCTATCGGTAATTGGGTATTGAGCAATGGAAGTAATCTGCAATCTTTAAGAACACGTTCGACGGTCTCCACGACGGTACGACTCGGCAGTTTCTGATGAAGGTCGAAGAGGATATCGCGCGCGGCGATGACGCGGTCGGCATTGTGCAGTTGCAAGCGCCACTCGCCGCGCTCGAGTTCAAGGAGAATGTCGTACAAGGAACACTTGCGATCGCGCCGGGTGGCGAACATGCGGCCGCAGTCCGCCGGGTGGCAATCGAAGCATGCACAGGCGAGCGCCGCTGCAAGACAAGAGCTCTCGAGAGGATGTTCCATCGCCCGGAGGATCGTGAGCGCCTGGCACACGAGAGGATGCCGGAGAAGATCGACTTTCCCCCGCATATCCACGGGAATGCCGCGCGCGCGCAGCACGTCCGCCATGGGAGAGAGTTCCGCATTCGTCTGTGTGAGTATTGCAATATTTTGCGGCGGGACACCCTTCGCGATGCGCTCCGCAACACAATCGGCGATCACCCACGGCTCGGCCGCATCGGAGGGAACGTGGTAGAGAGTGGGAAGAATTCCCTCTCTCCGCGGGAGAGGGTCAGGGTGAGGGACTGCCGCTCGCAGCTCCTTCTTCAGTCCCGGAATTTTCCCCACCAGCCGTTCGGTGTTCTTCGCGATGAGGCCGCCCGCGGCGTCGAGGATCGGCTGGCTGCAGCGGTAACTGGTGGAAAGGACGACGACCGGAGCGCGAGGAAACCGCTCCCGGAATCGCAGGAGATTAAGAAGATTCGCTCCCTGGAAGCGGTAAATGGCCTGGTCGTCATCGCCCACCACGAAGAGGTTCGGCTCATGATCGAGCGTCGGATACGTCGTAAGGAGGTCAATGAGGCGGCATTGTGCGCCATTGGTGTCCTGGAACTCGTCGACGAGGATGTACTGGTAGCGTTCCTGGAGACTCTGGAGGAGCCATTCATTCTCCTCGAGCGCCCGCAGTACATGGAGAATCATGTCTTCGTAGTCGTAACGCTGGGTTTTCTCCAACGCTTCCTGGTACCGCCGGAATAGCTCGGAAAATTCCCGCATCTTCCGCACCGACAGAAGATATATTCCGTGAGTTTTCGTCCCCTCCCTGCCATGATCCTCCGTTTCCCGCGCATATGCCGATATCGCATGGACGAGATCTTCCAGCGTCTTCCCCTCGCGCTTTACCTGCGCGATCCGATCGAGGATATCGCGCGTCCGCCTGTACGGATTTTTCGGACTCACGATGGCGCAATCCGGCAATACGGCATCGATGCTGCGATTGACGATGCGGTACCGCTCGACATCGCTCACTTTCTCCAGCGCCGACCACGCGTCGAAGACAGCGGGATGCGATGTGATGATGTCGTTGCAGAAGCCATGAATGGTGTCGATCGTGACGCCGTAGGCATCGGGGCCGATGAGAGAGCGCAGTCGGTCGCGCATGGCTGTCGTTCCGCTCACGGAAAACGTAAGACAGAGAACATTTCCCGGACGCATGTGCGTGCGGCGGAGGATGTTCGCTACGCGCAGCGCAGTCACCTGCGTCTTGCCGGTCCCCGGACCCGCGATCACCATAAGCGGCCCTTCGATGGCATCCACGGCGGAGCACTGCTCCCGATTGAGTCTTGCGTACTCGCTTTTCCACTGCGATGTAGATCGCATGCCCCTCACCCTACCCCCTCCCGTCCATTCGACAAGCTCAGGGCGCCCTGAGCGATAGTCGAATGGGCGCGGGGAAAGGGAATCATGCCTCTTCCATTTCGCAGGCGCAGTGGTCGCATTTCCGGATCGCCTTCCCTTCCTTGAAAAGGTCGACGAGGAACCCTAAATGGCACTTCGCGCAGAGCTCCGAATCATTCCCTCCGGATTGCAGAGGGGAAAACCCGATGCGCTTCCCCGCGACGCCGAATTCCCGGATCGTGAGAGACCGCGGATGGTCCCGCATTTTCTGGAGCACTTTCGCCTCGATCTGACGGATGCGCTCGCGCGTGACGCCGAATTCCTTCCCCACCTCCTCGAGCGTGTGGCCAATGCCGTCCCGGAGTCCGAAACGCATCTCGATGATCTTGCGCTCCCGCGGCGTGAGGAAATCGAGCATCGCGTGCACGTTCTCCTTCTTCAGTTGCCTGTTCGTCGCCTCGAACGGATTGATCGCCTCCTCGTCTTCAATGAAGTCTCCGAGCTTCGAATCCTCCTCGGAGCCGACCGGCGCTTCCAGGGACACGATATCCTGACTGATTTTCTGAATGTGCTGGACCTTCCGCACATCCAGTTCCATTTCAACGGCGAGCTCCTCGAGCGTGGGCTCCCGCCCCAGTTCCTGGACGAGCCGGCGCTGCGTGTGCGTGAGTTTGTTGATCGTCTCCACCATATGAACGGGGATGCGGATCGTCCGCGCCTGATCCGCAATGGCCCGCGTGATCGCCTGTCGGATCCACCACGTTGCGTACGTGCTGAATTTAAATCCGCGCTCCGGATCGAACTTCTCGACCGCGCGAAAGAGGCCGATGTTCCCCTCCTGGATGAGGTCCAAAAAGGAGAGACCTCGACCGATGTACTTCTTCGCGATGCTCACGACGAGCCGCAGGTTCGCTTCGGCCAGCTGCTGCTTCGCGCTCGCGTCCCCTTTCCGAATGCGGCGGGCGAGTTCCACTTCCTTCTTCGCGTCGATGAGGGGCACGCGGCCGATCTCCGAGAGGTACATCCGGACGCTGTCGTTGCTGATCTCGAGCAGATCGACCTCGCGTTCCTTGCGCTTCTTCTTTTTGTCTTCCTCCGATGGCGCCTTCGACTTGCCCACGATGCCCGCCGTCGCCACGACCTGGAGGAGATCATCATCCTGCTCCTCAAGAACCGCGGCCTTCCCCTCCTCCTTTTCTTCCTCCTCGTCCTCCGCTTCCTCGTCCTCCGCTTCCTCGTGGGTCGCGATGTCGGTCAAATCTTCCGTCGGTTCCGGGATGATGAGTCCCGTCTTCCCCCGCTTTTCCCAAATGAGCGCGTCTTTCACGTCGATCACCTCGATCCCCAGCCCAACAAGGAGCGTGTAGACGTCATCCAGAAGATCGACATTCTCCTCCGCATTCGGCACGGCTCCGATGATTTCATAATGCGTCACGTACCGCTGTTCCCGCCCTTTTTTCACCAGATGACGCACCGCTTCCGGAAAACGCTGCAAGTCCTCTTCGGTAGGTTGGACGATGAACTTCCGTGGATGGGATGCCATACGACCGGCCTAGGATACCGCACCTCCTGCCCGCATAGCCAATGCGTCGATTTTCTCCTGGAGCGCGCGCTGCACGTCTTCGAATGTTCCGCCACAATGCACGACCTCCAGCGCCCGCTCCCGAAGCACCGCATAATAGGCGGATGCGATGCCGGTATGCGTAAGAAAGGCCCACTGCATGGCGCGTTCGAGGAGAAGCACCCCATCTTCTCGAGGTGATATCTTTTCCTCCTCCATTTGTGTCTGCGGTCGCGCAGTCCCTCTTTTCGCTTTCATCCTCTCTCGTGCCTCCTTTCCAGAATCCTTCCGGTCCGCGAGCACCATCGCAAGCTCCGGCGTCATGCCATCCGGAAGGAGATGAGGAAAACGCCGTGCAATGATCCGCATCAGTCGCGCCTCCCCGCACGACTCCAATTGCCGCACGCGTTCCCGGGTCAGCTTCAAAATATTCGCCGCCTGTTGGAGGGTATACGGCGGCCCACCTTTGAGCCCATGACGGAGAATGACGATTTCCCGCTCCCGTTCCGGCAAACCCTTCAAGGCTTCGGTCAGAAGCTCCTGGAGAACGATATGGTATCCCTGTTCGAGGACATCGCCCATGCTCTCCGGATCCGCGATGGCCTCTCCCAATGTCCTCCCATCCTCGTCGCCCGCGATGACCGTATCGATGGAAACGGTTCCTTGCATACTTGCCTGTTGCACGCGCTTGACAGTCTCCACCGCCCATGAGAGCGCCTCCCCCAATTCCTCGGGAGATGGCGTGCGACCCAATGCCCCCCGCAGCGTGCCTTCACACCTCTCCAATGCCTTGATCTCCGCCCACACCGAACGGGATCGGTACACGATCCCCTTGCTCGCGACGCATTCCGCGTGGATCTGCGCCCGGATCCGGCGGGCGGCGAAGTGCGAAAAGACCCCTCCCCGATGCGGCTCGAAGTTGTCTGCGGCCTCTATCAGCCCCAGCGCCGCTTCCTGGATCACGTCGTCAATATCGATCCCCCTGCCCCGGCACTGTCGCGCCTTGTACACCGCAAACCGCATGTTCGAAAGAACGAGGAGATTCTTCGCCTCCATGCGCCGATCGGCGAGCCACTCCCCATGAGCATGAGCATCCGCCTCCGCAATCTCCAACGTTTGGGCGACCAGCTCCTCCCGTCGCGGCAGTCGCCCCTCCTCCCCTACCCTGCTGGCGAGGAACTCGCGCAGGGACGGCGGGAGAATGATGATCGATTCGACGAATGTGACGAGGGGACGCGCGAGGAGCTCCCGCACATCCCGATGTGCTTCCCACTCCTGCGCTGTTTCCCGCTCCTCTCTCGCCCCCCTCCACCCTACAGAATGCAAGTATGCCTGTAGATACAGTGGGGAACGCTCTTCCAACTCCACAGGAATGGCACCCCCATCCCGCAAGAGCCTCGGGAGATCCGGACAGGCGCAATGATGGTCATAGCAGTACACCTGTACATCCTCCCATGACCGCAGGAGTTGGTGGATCACTTCCCCAAACACCTTCTCCCCCCATGCTGCATGAAGTTTGTCGAACATCCGCACCGCCTCCGCCGTCAGAGCAGTGCGAAACTCCTGGTTCACATGTTGCGGGGGCTTCTTCGTCAATCCTCGTATGTAATCGCCGAGAATATTCCCCCCGTTCTCTTCCTCCTCTCCCGGCCCGTCGTTTTCCCGCTCGGCAGAAAATGCCATACGTAGCATAATGACCTCTTTGATATTGTTGTCAATGTCCGCCGTCCCCACACACCATCTTCGCCAGCTTCAGCACCTCCTGATAGCGGACTTCCAATAATGCCTCCTCCTGCCTGTTTCCTTCAGAACGCGCCTGCAAGAGCTTTCCGGTGATTTCCTGCTGCTTCCTCCGCACAGTCTCCCTGTTCGCCATCCGGCAATTGCGCCGGATCTCCCGCAACGCCACGGTCTCCGACCACCCGCTCATGCCCTGCTCCTCCATATATAACATCAGGACGCGCGCCCACTCCCGCACCTCCGGCGCAAGAGGAAGGGTTTCGACTGTCCCCGACTCGCCATCGGGCCGCCGCTGTACGGCTTCGTACAGACGGAGCGCCGGTCCTTCGTCCGGCGGAATGACCTCCGAGAGCGCCGAAGAAAGGTTCGGGTAGAGGAGAAGCAATCCCAATGTTACCTCGATACTGGTGTATTGTTTTGCATGAGGTTGTCCCTCTCCTTGCGGCAATGTCCTGTCGCCCTGCCGCGCAGCCCGGAGATCTTGCTCCAATGCCCCCGGCGTCGTATCGAGGACGATTGCCGCCTCCCGTATTTCCTGCAGGCGTTCCACCGCGCTCGGAATGCTCCCGAGAAGATGCAAGATCCTCTGGAGGATATGCCGTCGCACGAGCGGATCGCGCAGGTCCTCCTTCCGCATTTCCTCGTACACACAGTGCATGTACGGCTTCCCCGCCGTCTTTAGCAATAGTTCGAGTTCCCGTCCATGCTCCAATGCCATATCCGCCGGATCTTTCTCCGGAAGGACGACGGCGCGAACATGGAGACCCTCCTGTGTGAGGAGACAGAACGCCCGTTCCGCCGCTTCCCGCCCCGCTCGGTCCTGGTCCAAACAGAGCGTAACGCACTCCGTCCAGCGACGGAGGAGCCGCGCGTGTTCTTCCGTCAATGCCGTTCCACACGAAGCCACCACATTCCCCCTTCCCACCCGACGACAGGCCAGGAGATCGAAGTACCCTTCCACAATCACCACATTGCCTTCAGCCCGCATGGCCTCTTTCGCCGAATGGAGTCCATAGAGAAGCGTGGACTTCCTGTAGAGCATTCCCTCCGGGCTATTCATATATTTCGCAGGATCGTCTCCAAGAGTCCGTCCTCCGAACCCCACAATCCGGCCCTGGGTATCCGCAATGGGAAACATGATGCGATTGCGGAAGCGATCTCCGATGCGCTCCTCGCGGATTTCCCGCTGCACCCCGAGACCAGCCGAAAGGATCTCGCTGCGGCTGAACCCCATCTTCAGCAGTGCCTCGTACGTGTTCCCGAACGTATCCGGGGCGTAGCCGATGCCGAACATCATCGTCTCTTCCTCGTTCACCCCGCGATTCCGGAGGTATGTCTTCACGTGCTCCGCGCTCCGTAATTGTTCCTGGTAATACTGCCGTGCCGCCTCCAGGCATGCGCGGGCACGCTCCTTTTCGTCTCGTTTGACCTGCGGCACGCGCTCTTCCGTGACAACACCCGTGCGTTCCGCAAGATCACGAATGGCCTGCGGAAAATCAACTCCCTCGATCTTCTGATAGAAGCTGAAAATATCTCCACCGCTCTGGCACGCAAAGCAGTATGCGATGCCCTTATCCGGCGACACGATGAGACTGGGATTCTTATCTTGATGAAACGGACACAGCGCGCGGTAGCCGCGGCCCGCTTTTTTGAGCTGGCAGTATTGCCGGACGAGGTCTTCTATGGGAAGCCGCGCCTTGATCTCCATCGTGGCATCCATCGCTTCCAGTGTACCGCACCGGCGCATCCCACTCCGATAGCATCCTCTTGCCATTTTTTCGCGCCGTGGTACACTCGCCCCCATGGCAAAAAAGCCCTACCGGAATCTCCCCGTTACGGACTACTCCCACCTCCCCCTCCTGGCGCTCCCGGAGGTGCATGATCGCATGCGCGACGGCGAGCCGCTCTCCCTTGAAATCTCTCAGCAGATGCCCATTCACTTCTACCGGCCGGATGTCCTCCATATGATGCGGGAGTTTTCCGTAAAGGACATCCTCGTGCGTGAGGGGAGTGTCCCCGTCGCCCGCACGGAGATTCCCTCCCCTTCGCCATTCCCCGAGGATAGCGATGCCATCCTCGCCCGCTGCGCCGCACACATCGCCGCCATTCGCGGCAAGAGTGATGCGCTCCTGGCCGGCGCAAACGCCCTCGTCTCCCCCGCCATCTACTATATCGAGCGCGTGGCCAACGAGCGCACGCGCCTCGCCGTCGTGCGGCAGCTCGCGGAAATCGAGCGGCAGTGCTGCACCATTCGCATTGCCTACGAGCAAATCTTCTGCAACGCCTTTGCCAGCGACGCGTTCTTCGACGAAGAGGACTACCGGCGTATGGAGAAGGATATCGACGCCGCATTCGCGCGGCAGGAGGAGATCATCGTTGCCCTCCGGCAGCACATCTAGCGCACCATCCATCGCGGGAGGTTGTTCTTGAGCATCCTGTCCTTCGCCAGTGCCCGACCGAAGCAGAACCCTCCGTACAAGAGAAGGATATCGCCGTGCAGGGATGCATCGCACGGCGCGTCCCTTCCGGACAAGAGGAGAGCCAGCTGTTCGTCGCCAACAGGAACCCTTCGGCTCATTGCCGTCGCTCCGCGCAGCGTCGCCATCTCGTGACTGAGACGCACGCGGCCGTCGGTGAGAATTTTTGCATAGGGAAGACCAATGGCATAATCGCGGACAGGGAGCGGGAATCCCGCCGCATCCTCCCGCGCGAGGAAGAGTTGCTCCCCGCTCTGCAGAAGAGCCTCCCCCTCACCGAGGAACGATGTTCCGTACAGTTCTTCCAGCCGCGCGGCGATTGCCCGCTGCCGTGCCAGCGGCACACGCTCCTCCTGCAGCGGCACCCATTCCATGCGTTCGACTTCTCTCGTGGAAGCGCGCTTCTCCAGAACGGCGCAGAAGAAGCCTTCGGTATCATGCGTCTGCGGCCACAGCCGTAGCATAGGGACTAGGACTTTTGGACTAGGACCTAGGGAACGTTGCACTACGAACGAATTTGCAATAGCTCTCTCCATGTCCCAGTTCCCAGTTCCCAGTCCCGACATTTGAGCATCCATGACTTCCACCTGCCCAGCGAACTTTTGTAATATCCCCATCACCACTCCCTCGTTCTCCTCCGGTGTGAGCGTGCACGTGGAGTAGACGATGCGGCCGCCGACCTTCGCTGCATGGATGGCGGCTTCCAGGAGTTGCCCCTGGAGCCGCGCCATCGTCGCAACATTTTCCTGCCCACAGTAGTTCAGCGCATCGGAATCTTTGCGGACCGTTCCCTGCGCCGTGCACGGCGCGTCGCAGAGCACGCGGTCGAAGCGTTCCGTCATGTGTTTCGCAAACCATTGCCCGACTTTCTTCGTGACGATGGCATTCGTAACGCCGCAGCGATGCAGTGCGCTCTTGAGCGTCCACAGACGGTGTTCCTGGATGTCGTTGCAGAGGAGAGTGCCACGCACGCCACCCTCACCCCCATTCGGGCCTGAGGGCCTCAGGGCCTCGAACGGCTGCCCTCTCCCTTTAGAAGGGAGAGGGTAT
>CAZWCH010000010.1:0-16932 GCA_964632925.1 uncultured Candidatus Peribacteria bacterium | reverse complement strand
TCTGTTCGGAGTCGTCGGGGCTCGCATCGTTCACGTAGATGATCTCGTATGAGGGCGTGGCGGAGGCAAGCGTCTTCGACAGGCGCTCGTAGAGCGCGCGGATACTCCCGGCGTCCCGGTAGCACACGACGACTGCGGAAAGCATTTTTTCGGTAAGCATGATCACTTCAGAAGGCGGGTACTGACGAACGCAAAGAGGGAATCGGGGAGGCAGAGACTGGCGCGGAGAAGCGTCGTCGTGATGAAAGGATAATAGAGCGTTGTTTTCCTGGAAGTCACAAACCGGGCGATTTCCTTCGCCGCGTCGGCCGGGGGCGGAATCAGCCAATGGCGTTTGCCTTCCCACATGTCCGTGGCGATGGGTCCGAGCACAACCTGTGCGTATTGAAGGCCCTCCCGCGCGTAGCGAAGTCGAAGGGAGCGAAGAGCCGCGGCAAGACCGGCCTTGCTGGCGGCGTATGCCGCCGAGCGTGTGGATGGTCGGAGCGACGCCGTCGATCCGATGGTGATGACACGGCCGCGATGCCTGCGAAGAAAATCGGGAAGGAACAGGGATACGCAACCGAGAGCGCCCTCCAGATTTGTGCGCAGTGTCCGGATGCCTGCGGAATGATCGTATGCGCGTGCCAGATCATCATGTTGAACGGATGCATTGAGCAGGAGGCAATCGGGTTCAAACGCGCGCATCCGCATTTCCTCTCTCCATCGTTGCAGGGATGTGTGGTCGGTCACATCCGCCTGCGTCCAAAAAAAGCGCGATGATGCGAGCTCCCTCTCCAGAATTTGCAGCTTTTCCCTCTCTCGTGCGATACCCCACACCGCGTGTCCGTGTGCCAGAAGCTCTTTGGCCAATGCCCGTCCCAAGCCGCGGGAAACGCCTGTCAGGCAGATATTCATCCACGCCAGTGTACTCTACACTGTGCGCGTATGGCAGCGGCAATCCATCTCTCCGTCGCTGGTTTACAGGAGAAGAGTCGTGTTCTCCGGCGGGATATCTTCACCATGGCGCACCGCGCGAAGAGCGGACACCTGGGGTCGGCCTTTTCCATCGTGGACATCCTCGCGGTTCTTTACTTTCATCGTCTGAAGATCGACCCCGCACATCCTCGTGATCCCGATCGCGACCGGCTTATTCTCAGTAAAGGACATGGCTGCTCGGCGCTCTATGTCGCGCTCGCGCACCGCGGTTTTTTTCCGACGGAGCTCCTCACGACGTACCTGCAGGACGGCGGCACGCTTGCCGGTCATCCGAGCTCGCGCATGGTTCCCGGCGTGGAGGCGTCCACCGGTTCGTTGGGACACGGGCTCGGCATCGGCGTAGGGATGGCGCTGGCGGCGAAGCGCGATGCAAAACACCATCGAACGTTCGTCGTGCTCAGCGACGGCGAGTGCGACGAAGGATCCGTGTGGGAGGCGATCCTTGCGGCGTCCCACTGGAAGCTCTCCTTATTGACGTGCATCGTGGACTACAACAAGATTCAGAGTTTCGGACGCGTGAGCGATGTCTTAGAGCTGGAACCGTTTGCGGAGAAGTGGCGCGCCTTCGGGTGGCATGTGCAGGAAACGGATGGCCACGATCACGCGGCGATGCTCGGCGCCGTCGCCGCCGCGGACAAAGAGACGGAACGCCCCAGTGTCATCATCGCGCACACCGTGAAGGGAAAAGGAGTTTCTTTCATGGAGAACACCGTCGATTGGCATTACCTGTCTCCGACGGATGCGCAGAAGACCCAGGCATTACAAGAAATCTCCCGCTGACGATGCGTACCGCATTCATTCGTACACTCACGGCGCTGGCGAAGGACGATCCCTCCATCATGCTTCTGACGGGCGATCTGGGATTCTCGGTGCTGGAAGAATTCCGCGATGCCCTTCCGCGGCAGTACCTGAACGCCGGTGTGGCGGAGCAGAACATGATCGGCGTCGCGACGGGACTCGCACTCAGCGGCAAGCGCGTGTTCGTCTATTCCATCGCACCGTTCGTCACGTTCCGGTGTTTGGAGCATATTCGCAATGACGTTTGCTATCACGATGTTCCTGTGTGCATCGTGGGGGTGGGCGGTGGATACAGCTACGGACACATGGGACCTACGCATCACGCGCTGGAGGACATTGCCGTCATGCGCAGCCTTCCTAACATGCGCGTTCTTTGCCCCGGTGATCCTCTGGAAACAGCAGCGGCTGTCCGGGCGATCGTCGAACATCCGGGACCCTGCTACCTGCGTCTGGGGAAGGCGGGAGAACCGGCGCTCCATCGCGAACCATTCTCCCTGGAGATCGGCAAAGCCATCGAGATGTTTTCCGGGAGCGACGCGATGCTCATCGCAACCGGCGCCATGCTGGAGACGGCGCGGGACGCGGTGCTCCTTCTGGAAGCCCGCGGGATTCGGGCGGGGCTCCTCAGTATGCCGACGGTCAAGCCGTTCGATGCCGGGGCCGTGGTGCTTGCCGCCCGGGCGGGACTCATTGCCACCGTCGAGGAGCACAGCCGCATCGGCGGACTTGGCAGCGCTGTCGCGGAAACGCTGGCCGAGCGCCGGATCCTCTGCCCGCACGTGCTTTTTGCCGCCCCTGATGCGTTTGCCGATGCCGTGGGATCGCAGTCTTCCCTGCGCGCGAAGGCGGGCGTGACTGCCGCGACTGTCGCGGCGGAAATCGGGGCACTCATCGGCGGTTCCGCACCACCGCTTCCGCCAGAAGTCCGAAGAGGCCGATCTGGAGTCCCGTGAGGAGCATGAGCATGCCGGAATCCGAGATGTTCCGGTCGCGATAGAGCGTAAAACAGATCGTTCCGAAGCCGAGAGCCATGAGCAGGACGCTCGGCCAGACGAAGAATTTGAGCGGACGGAAGTATGTGACGATGCGGACGATGAGGCCGAGGAAACGCAGGAAGTTCCGGACTCCGTTGAAACCGCTGCTCATCGTGCTGCGACCGATGCGCTTGTGGTAATCAATGGGGAGGAACGTCACGATGTAATCGTTCGTGAGGGCCGCGAGGGTGATGGTGATCGTGAAGGAGAAACGCTGGGGGTAGAGGTGCATGTAGCGCTCGCCGAGCTCTCTTGTAAAGATCCGCATGCCGGAGTTGAGGTCGGGGATGTCCATGCCGGTCAGCGTGCGCGCGAGGAGGCCGAGGACGGCCTTCGCCGGACGGCGGGTCCAGGGGATACGGGCCCCCCGCTTCACCCGCGCCCCCACTGCCATGTCGGTCTGTCCGGAGCGGAGTTCCCGGAGGAGCTTCGGAAATTCTTCTATGGGATACGTGCCGTCCGCATCAATGGTGGCGATAAGGTCGCCGTGCGAGTGACGAATGCCCGTTTTCATTGATGCTCCGTAGCCCCGGTTTTTGGAGTGCGTGACGATGTGGAATTGGGGGAGGGAGATGTTCCTCAGTATGTCCGGCGTTCCGTCCGTACTTCCGTCGTCGATCACGACGATTTCAAAGGGGTCTGTCGTGTCCATGAGAGCGGCGTGCACGCGACGCACCGTTTCATCGATGGCCTGTTCTTCGTTGAAGGCTGGAATGAGAACGGACAGCATGAGAGAAGGATACACCGAGAGCTGGTTTTTCCCTAGATGAGGCCCTATTCTTCCTACGTATGTCGGAACATTTGCGTCATATCTATGCCGAGAAGGCGCTTTCCCAGATCCCGCGTCTCCTCACGCTCCAGGACCGCAATCCCTTCTCCCCGACGTACGGGTGCTTCAAGCGGACGTACTGGCTCGATAAGACGGTGGATTTCCCCGATGCGCTGCCGCAGTTCGGTGTCCTGTCGCTCGCATTGGCGTACGCATTTCCATTTTCTAGCAACCCTCACCCATACCCTCTCCCTTCAAAGGGAGAGGGGATAACAAGGAACATTTACTACCAACAGCCGAAAATCCGCGAGTGGATTCTTGCGGGGATGAAATTCTGGGCGCAGATCCAGCACAGAGACGGCAGTTTTGACGAGTTCTACCCGAACGAGCACGGCTGGACGGGGCCGACGGGGTTCCTGCTCTACGCCATGCTCAAGAGCTACATGATTCTCGAGGAGCGTCAGGAGTTTCCCGCGGATTTTCGGGACCAATTCTTCACTGCGTGTCGCAAGGCTGCGGACTACATCGTCCGGTGGGATGAACATGGCGTGCTTGCCAACCATCACGCAATGGCGGTCCTGCCCGTGCACTACGCGTTTCAGGTTCTCCAAGAGGAACGGTTCCGTGAAGGATATGAAAAGAAACTCAAAGAATTTCTCTCCTTCTGCAATCCCGAAGGGTGGAGCCTGGAGTACGACGGCGCGGATATCGGCTATCTCTCCGCGACCGTGAGCTTCCTTGGCAAGGTGTGGAAGATCAACCGCGATCCCCGCCTGAAGGAAGTCATGGAGAAAGGAGTGGAGTTCCTCAGTTACTTCGTCTACCCCAACGGCTTTTATGCAGGAAGCATGGGGAGCCGCAATACGCTCCATTTCTATCCCCACGGTTGCGAGCTCCTCGCTCCCACCATGCCGCTCGCCGGACGGGTGGCGGATGCAATGCTCGAGAGCCTGCGCGATGGGAAGATCGTACCGGCGGAGATTATGGATGACCGGTACTTCCTCTACCGCATTCCGGAACACATGGAATCGTACATCGATTATGGGGAGCGGATTAGATCCGCGAAACTGCCGTACGAAGGCGATGATGTTCGCCGCGTCTTTCCGCTGGGGCGTTTTTACATGGAGAAGAAGGGGAATACCTATCTTGTTGCCAATGCCGCAAAGGGGGGAGTTTTGAAAGCATTCGATGTGCCGTCGGGAACATTGATCCTGAACGATTGCGGAATGATCGGCCGAACGAAGAGTGGCAAGGTTGTTACATCCCAGTGGGTGGATGATGCCTACGCGTTCGTGTCCAGGGGGAACGGATTCTCCGTTTCGGGTTTGTTGAAGAATGTTCCGGCCAATACGGTCTTCACGCCAGCGAAGATGATCCTTTTTCGTCTATTCCTCATTCTTTTCGGTTGGCATACCGGTGTAGCGTACCGGTTGAAGGGGTTCATCCGGAAATTACTGATGCTCAAGAGCGGCACCGTACCCGGATTGTTTTACAGAAGCATTGAATGGGAAGGGGAAACGCTCCGCGTGACGGACATCATCAAAATCACCGGAAAGATGACGTTCGTTTCTCTGCAACTCGGTGATGAATTTTTTGTCCGGTATGTTCCGCAGTCACGTTACTTTCAATCGCAGGAGCTCGAGACGAAAGGATGGATGCTCGACGCCGCACAACTTCAGCACTTGAATCATGCAAAGAAGATCCACCTGGAACGCACGGTTGATCTCCGTGTCGGCACCGTTTCCGCGCCTCTACTGAAGCCGCTCGTCGCGGGAACCATGGGATTGGAGTACAGTGAAGGACGCAAGAAAAAACTCTCCCTCACGTACCGTCTACAGCGTCGTGCAGATGAAGTCATCCGTGGTATTCGAATGCATTTCCATGGCCAACCGCGTGACCTTCTGGATCTCGGTCCTGCCGAGGGTAAGGTGCTCTCCAAACTCAAGGAAGCGTTTCCGCAGATGACGTGCACGGGTCTTGAGTACAGTAAAGAACTCATTGATGCATGTGAAGACAGTCGTTTGAAGATGGTGCAAGGTGACGCGATGCATCCCCCCTTTGAGGATCGATCTTTTGATGTCGTGACAGCCAGCGCGTTGATAGAACACGTGGACAGCCCGGGAGACATGTTGAGGGAAGCGTGGCGCGTGCTGCGTCCCGGCGGCATTGTCATCGTCACGACGCCTGATCCTTTCTTTGAGCACATCGCAACGGCTATCGGACATCTGCCGGAAGAACAACACCAAGAAACCATGACACTGAAAACACTCGACAAATACCTGCGGTGCGCGGGTTTTGAACCAGTCGATCTTCAAAAGTTCATGGTGAGTCCGTGGGGCGTGCCGGGAGAGCTCTCTATTGAAACATTCATGAAAAAGATCGGGTTGGCAGGAATACTCTTGAATCAACTGGCAATCGGACGGAAGCCATTGTGATCACTGCAACTGCCTGTTCCGCAGCCAGTACAGCGCTCCCGGGAGAACGGAGAGGATGATGCTTGTGAACATCAACAGGGACAGCGTGACGGTCTGAGTCGATGGCACGCCGTAGGGCGTGAGAAACGTAATCAGCGCCGCTTCGCGCGTGCCAAGGCCCGAGGGGGCGATGGGAATGAAGACGAGAATTCCCGTGAGCGTCAATGCAGCCATAAGCACAGGAGGAGAGACGTTGATGTCGATGGAGCCAGCGAGGAGAAATGTCCAACCAAAGTAGGCAATCCAACTGAGAACGGTCCAGAAGAAAATACTCATCAGCGACGATGGTTGCGACAGAATGCCTATGAAAGCGAGCCACTCTTTTGCCCTCAGTCCGGTTGCTCTTTGCCAGAGAAAAAGGATGGTTGCGAGGACAATCATTCCGGCGGAAGCAGCAAGCAGCGACCATTGCCATCCAAAGAGCAGCCAAACGCCCCAGACACCGACGGCTCCCATGATGATCACATCAGCAATGCGATCGATGAAAGGAATGGCAAGCGCCGTCCCCGTATGGAGGCCCATGCGGCGCAGGTAGGCGGCACGACCCATCTCCCCCATACTGGCCGGCGTAATGGCGCCGAGAAAGATGCCGATATTAAATAGATGCCAGGAATCCATCCATGAGGGCGTCAGTCCTGTAGTCCGCACCAATACATGCCAGCGCGCGGCTTTCAGTGTGTACATCAGGAAGAGGCCGAGAAACGATGCGGCGATACCGATCGGTTCGGCGTTTCGCAGGTGCAGGAGCAGCGCGGAGCGGTCGATCCTGCTGAGGATCCAGATGAAGAGCACCACCCCGCCGATTTTGAGGAGCCGGAGCACCCATTCATGGTATCCTGTCTCCGGTTCTCCGTCATGCAGTGCGACCATCGCCGTTTCCTCTCTCGGCACACGTTTTCCTTCTCTTTTTCTTCGTCGCGGCCCTGTGTGCGACGTACCTGTTTCCGACGCTTCTCGCCGGACATCCGCATGACATTTCACCGCTCCTTCTCGCACGCAATTTCGCCGTGAAGGGCTCCTTTAGCATTACGGACGCACTCGGGCGTTTCCTCTCGAGCGACGGCATCGCGTCGCTCGGTATTGCGAGCGCCGCCGACGGGCGTCTGAGCGCCGTCATTTTCGCGCAGGCGGCGCGGTGGATCGCGTGGAAGAATATCGTTGGATGGGCCGGCGTGTCGGCATTCCTCACCGCGATTGCCGTCGTCCCCTGGTGGTTTATCGTGCGACGCCTCGCGGATGTGCGAACGGCATGGATCGCGACGGTCGTCTTCGCCCTGTTGCCGCTCACGTGGAGGCAGGCGCTCTTCCTCGAGAACTACCAGACCGCGGTCCTCTTCCTGTTCCTCTCGATCGTTTCCTTCGTGCATCTCTCCCAACGCCGCCCATCCGCGGCGCTTCTCCTCTCCGGCGTCTTCTTCGGGCTCGCCGTATCTGCAAAAGATGTTTTTCTCATCTTCGTGCCGTGGCTCGTTTGCGGGTACCTGTGGGAACACCGTACCCGGTGGAAGCGCGCGGTTGCCGGTGTTTTCCTCTTCGGCGCCGCGAGCGGTTGCCTGTATCTGCTTCCCTATGCGGGCGACATTCGCACGCCCGGGTATCCGGTGAATCAGAACCTCGCGCGCGTCTGGCCGGGCGCGGAAGAGATCGGGAATGAAATTTACCTTCATCTGTATCCGGATCCCTACACGTACTTCTCCGATCGCGAAGGATTCGAGCGTCGTTACCTGGATGGTCTCTCCCTGCTCACGCCGCTCGAGCGGGTGCAGAAAGAGAAAATTCTCCTCAACTTCGGTCTCGGGAGGCAGAGCGCGCTTCGATCCATCGGCAACGGCTTCTGGCTTCTTCTCGGTGACATTCCCTCGTTCTTCCAACAAGCGACCGTCGGCGGCGCCGTCCTGTGGCTTTTTCTGATTCCTGGGCTCCTCGCAATCTGGCAACGGAAGCGCCGTCTCGCCGTGCATGCGATCGGACTCGTCGCGAGCGCGTTCTTCATCATCACCTTCGTCCTGCACTTCAGCCGCGAGCATCTTATGGATGTCAGCTGGATTCTCGCGTTCTTCACCGCAGTCGGGGTCGCATCCGTGGGCGATGCCCTCGTGCGCGTGAGGAGAGGGTGGTCCTCCACGACGCTCTCCTCCATCATCACCGTGATTCTCGCTCTCCATCTCCTGCAAGTCGACCGGATCGAAACAGGCAGACTCTTCCGCTCATCGATCGTCCCACGGACGCTCGCGGTCGCCTCTGCGATGGAGGCGCTCCCCGCCGGTGTGATCATCGCCGTCCCCGGACATGCCAATCTCGCGCAGCAATATGCGTTTCTGAGCGATCGGAGCATTACGATTTTTCAGGAGGAGACCATCGGACGCTTGCTTGGTGAGGGGAAGCTTCGCACGGTATTCGCCACCTACGGCGTCACACATGCGGCCCTGTACCCAGACACGCTCGGACGGCGCATGCGCGCGGCGGTTCCAGGACTCGTCCTTCTTCCCGAAGAGGATGTTCCCGCCGCGGGAGGATCGAAACCGAGCGCGTTACTCCGGTGGCTGCTCCACATCCTGCGATAGCCGGCGACATTACACTCGCCGCATCTCCGCGTAGAAGTATTTCGGCTGCGGCGTCAGCGTTCCATGGATATTCATTGTTTTCATCCGCACGGGTCGCAGCGTCTTCGTGGTCGTGGGCAGCATGGAACGGTACTGCTCTTCCGTGCGATGAAATTTCCCCTGGTCCAGATGCATGATGAAGCGCAGCAGGAGCGAATCCTCACCGGGCGCGCGGATCGTGTCGAAGAAGTGGAGCGATCCGCCGAGTCTCACCATTTCCCCGAGCGCCTCCATGATTTTTGGAAACAGAGCGTGTTCCAAATGGTGCCCCGTTCCCGCGAAGAGAATGGCATCGAAGGACCGTTCCGGGAAAGGCCGCTCCAGAACATCGGCGCAGACGAAATGTGCATTGGGAAATGCAGCGAACTTCCTTTTGGCATCTGCGATGAGTCGGGCATCGATATCGAGGCCGTAGTAGGTGAAATCCTGAAAAGCCGCGAACGTATTGCCGTTGGAACAGCCAAAATCCAGCAATGTGCAGGGTCCGGCGAAGGCGCTTCGATAGAGCGCACGTTTCTGCTCATCGCATCCGAAAATTTTCTGCGACACTGTCCAGAGGATCGGGGTGCGGAGCAGGGCACTGACGAGCGTCATGATGGTCAGTGTAGCTGATCGTTCACGCCGGCTTGCGGCCAATCAATCCCAGATTCCCCGCGTAGAGGGGAATGACGGCGCGCCCTATCGGAGAACGCCTGAGGAACCGGACAAGAGGGGTCTTGAGTGTGTGTGGCATCGGAAGGAGATGGGCCCAGTAGTGGAGAGGGTAGTCGTTCCGGACGGCATAGACGCTGATATTGGTGAATCCGGCTCTCTCGAAGAGCGCGCGCATGGTTGATGGTGTATGGAGGAACGTATGCTCGATGTCGATCATGGGGCAGCGCTCCTTCAGGATGCGGGCGGTGAGGGAATCGATATTGTGGTTGATGGAGAGAACGGCACCTCCCGGTTTGAGTGCGCGCAGGATCTCCCGCACGAATGCGGAGGGATCGGGAATGTGATCCAGCACCTGGAAGCAGGAGATGGCGTCGAAGCGCTTTTCTTGGAGAAGCGACAGCGAAAACATGCTATGCAGGATCCGTCCTCGCATGTCCGGTTGCACGTGGTCGATGGCATGCGTGCTCGGCTCCACGCCCCACGGATCATCGAATCCGAGTTCCCTGGCCGCACCCAGCATGAAACCGTTGCCGCAGCCAATGTCGAGATATGAGAGAGAGAGAGAGAGAGAGAGGAGTGTCGCGCTCTCGGAGTAGAGGAACGAGACGCGCGAGTTCACGCTGGTACGTGCGGCGAATGTAACGCTCCTCCCCTTCGTACGTGTAAGTGCTGCGTTCGTAGAGTTGCGAGAGGCGCTCCGTATCCACCTGGGGATTGGTGTACACGAGGCCACACTGTTGGCAACGCACCACTCGTCCGTGCAGCCTATCCGGCAGGCGCCTTGCGGAGAAGACTGCGGTATTCAAATCGCACTCTGCGACGTTGCTCGGATAGAGTTCCCGTTCGAAGGCCGTTGTATGGCAGAGCATGCACTGAACGTCATGCATACGATGGGGGCGTATCGAAGAACCGGAGGTACTCCTCCGTCTTCTGATCAAGGGTGAAATGTTCCTCCGCCCGCTGCCGTCCCGCCTGTCCCATCTTCTCCGCGAGCGCCCCGTTTTTGAGGAGTGTCGTGAGAGCGGACGCATAGGCGCCGAGATCGAGGGGGTTGCGCACGAAGCCAGTGACATTGTCAACAACGATCTCCGGCGTGCCGCCGAAAATTGTCCCAACGACCGGTTTGCCCGCCGCCATCGCTTCAAGGTTCATGAGATTGAAAGTATCGAGACAGAGGGATGGGGTCGTCACGACGTCCGCGGCTGCGTACGCGAGGCTCATTTGCTCTTGAGGGAGCCACCCGGTCACGATGATGTGCTCCGAGAGGTCATCAGGGACATGCGCCGCATGCAGCATCCCCGCAAATCGCTCGCGCTCACCGATGACGAGGAGCGTTACTGACGGTATCTGCCGGCGGATCTTATCCAGGGAGCGGAGCAGCGGAACCACGCCCTTGTCGATGCTGATGCGTCCACCGAAGAGGAGTACTTTTCGATGCTGGAGTCTGTGACGATCGCGAAAGGCCGCGACATTTTCCGTGGCCGCATGCCAAGCGGAGAGATCGATGCCGTGGTGGATCACCTGCGCGACGGAAATCCCGTGCGCGCGGAGAGCGTAGGCAAGGCACTCACTCACAGCAACACATCCGCAGACGTTTTTTTTGATGATGTGCCGGATCCAAGCATTGCGGATCGGATTCCACTGGAGTCCGGCTTGTCGCAGGTGGTCGAGCATGGTTGTGCGGGGGTCGCGGCCTCCCGATGCGAGGTAGCGGGCGGTCGCGAGCCGCGCATACGAGAAACTCATCGCGTCATGCAGCGTCAGGAAGATGTGGGGCGTGTGCCTCCGTGCAACGCGCAGAGCGTCGTATGTAAGGTACGTGTGGACATTATGGGCATGGACGACGTCGGGGCGGATCTCCGCCATGATCGCGCGGAGCATCCGGGAGACGCGTGGCGAAAAAAGGCAGCGATAGTGTCGCAGGGCCGGGCGGTAGGATACGGGAAGGCTCCAAAGGTCACCTTCATGCTGGATTGATGTCCCATCTTCCACCCGATGCGTCGTCACGATGCTTACATCGTGACCTCGGTCGCGGTACCCACGCGCGAGTGCGGCAGCCACGCTCCCGACGCTGCTTTTCCCCTCTGGGGGGTAATCGTCATTGAGAACGAGAATCCGCATGTGAGAGGAGGGTACTGTTCGAGACGGGATGGACATTGCCGAAGGTGCGCACGAACGCGATGAATTCTTTCAGCTCGCCCCAGAGGTGGTACTTTTCCACCTCCCAACTGTGCCCCCACAGGTGGAACCACGGTTCTTTATTGTTGAGTGCATGCAGAAATACCGCCCGAGCCATTGATTGCCATCGGAATCGCGCTGTCCATTGCACGCCGCATCGCGTGAGGTGCGGCCAGGCGGCGACAATGGGAGTGAACGCGCGGCGGTTGCGGACGGGGCGCAGGGGGTAGGGGTAGAGATGGAGAGATGTTCCCAGCGCGTAGGGATCGTCCGCCGCGAACACGTAATCCAGCGTCGTCCGCGCTCCGCGGAAACCCGCCGCACGCACGAGCGCGCGGACGGTTTCCGTGGAATCCCCGTATGGATAGCAGAACATCGCGCACGGTTTTCCCGTCCGCGCTTCGACCCATTGCTTACTCCCCTCGATTTCGTGTCGCGCATCGGTTGGCGAGAGAGCCGACAGGAGCGGATGTGTGAGCGTGTGTGCGCCGAGCTCGTGACGTCCCGCAAGCTCATGGAGTTCGGAGTCCGAAAGGAGCGTCTCTTCGCGGTCGGGATGCGGGCAGACATAGAACGTTCCTGTGCATCCGGCGTCCGCGAGGATCGTGGCGACCTTGCGGTCCAGTGCGCAGCCGTCATCCCAGGATGTGGTGAACTTCATGACGGTTTCTTGCATGCGAGGAGGCAGTATCCGATAGGGAATTTTCGACCGGCAGCACTCCGATCTGCGCGATCGCGCGCGATCGCGATGTGCCCGATCAGAGAGGCCCAGATGTTTGCGATGCGCCCGAGGAACGGGCGGTGATAAAGATCATGCTTCTCGATGCTGTAGCGGATGGCCTGCTGCGCGCGCTGGCTGAAGTAGCCGCCCCGCTGTTCCAATATGCGGATTTCGCACGATGGCTCCAGGAGTTTCTTCCATGCGTACTGCGTGAAGCGCCAGAAGTCGTTCGGTTCATCATGTTCTTCATTAAGAAGAGATTCGGTTATGAGGAGGAGTCCGCCGGGTCTGAGGACACGAATCATTTCCGCGACTGCGCGCCGGACGTCCCACACGTCGCCGAGCACCTGCGTGCAGAGGATGCCGTCGTACGTTGCGCTTTCCATGGGGAGGGATTCCACGGAGGCGACGGCGTCGGGTTTCTGGGCGGGGTCGATATCCGCCACTTCGAATGACGTCGCATGCGCGAAGAGCGAGGCGTACCGCCGATTTCCTCCTCCAATATCCAGAATGCGTCCGCGCATGTCCGGCGGATGCTGCGCCGCGAAGCGGCGGAGCAGTGCCCGGTCGGGCTGGAAGATGCGCATGGCGCCATCATACCTCTCTCATGCGCAATTCCTGGTAGAGCCGGACATTCAGCCACAAATTGCTCACATAGACGAGTATCACGGTCCATATGAAGGCGGGGAGGGACAAAAGCAGTGACAATAATCTTGCTCCCAGTCAAAGCGTACGCTATAATGTACGTATGAATAAGTTCATGACGGCAACGGAGGCAAGAAAGAACTTCTACGCCGTTATTGATGAAGCGGAGCATCCTGGCGTTGCTGTGGCTATTACACACGACGGCATGCCCAAGGTGGTCGTTATGTCCTTTGAGGAATATGAGGGATGGATGGAAACGATGGATATTATGTCTGACCCTTATTTGGACGCGGACATAGCAGAGGGGATGCGACAGATGAAGGCGGGTGAGGTCGTTGATTTTGAGGATGTGAAGAAGCGACTCAAACTGTGACGATGCCGTATCGCCTCGTCATGACCAGGCAAGCGGAACAACAGTTTGAAGGTTTGCAAAAGAAAGATCAGAAACGCGTGCAAGCGGCCTTTGAAGTTCTCAAGGAGAATCCTCTGGCCGGGAAACAATTGGAGGGAAAATACAAAGGACTTCGCTCTCTGCGAGTCTGGCCGTACCGCATTCTCTATGCCGTAGATCATGGCGTCATCACAGTGACCGTGATGAAAATAGGACACAGAAAAGATGTGTATCGGTAACATTCCTATGAGCGACGCAACTCCCGGTACAACCGCCCGTTCAGCCACAGGTTGCTGACGTACACGAGTAGTACGGTCCATACGAAGGCCTGCAACGGGGGGAGTGCCTGGAGAAGAACAAAGAGCGTGAGGAGCTGGAGGGGCAGGGCGACGGCGCCGAAGATAGCGGGAATATGGGCCTTGCCGAGCAGGCGGTAGAGAGGCGAGTTGCCCACATTGAGGGCGCTGATGATGTGAATGAGGAGGAGCCACAGAGACGGCGCGATAACAGCGCGGAATTCCCATCCGTAGAAGAGGATGGTGAGAGGTGGGAGAGCGAGAAGAGATCCGATGCTCAGGGTTGCATGGAAGAAGAGCGCGTGCTTTACGAGCATTGCCCATGCTTTGCGGAGATCGGAAAGATGGGGGTGGCGCGCACGGAGAGTGGGGAGGACCGTCATGCCCATGCGCACGATGTGGGGCAGGAGCAGGACTTTCGGCAATGAACTGATCTTGAACGCGAGCTGCGCGACGCCGACGACGGCGGGAGCGGAGAAGAGGCTGAGGACGAAGAAGAAGCTCTGGGGGAAGAGGTTGCCGATATTCTTGTCGACGGCGATCCAGAGGCCCTGCTTCAGGAGCGGGCGCACGCCTTCTTTGTTGTGCAGGGACTCGTGCAGGGTCGGGAGGCCGGCGCTCCGGAATCGCCGATGCGCTACGGCGCCGTAGACGCAGAGCATTACGACGTTACTGACGCCGAGCCCTATGAAGATTCCCGCGATGCCGAGTCCTGCGAAGAGGAGGAGTCCCGCGAGCAGGAGCTGCAGAAGCGCATTGATATTCTCGAGCGTCGTGAGCGTGCGGATGGCGCGGAGGGTCTGGAGCTGGATCGTGAAGAATGTGTCGAACGATCCGGCGAGGGCGGCGAGGAAGGCAAGGCGGGCGAGTGGGCCGATGGAAGCGTCGTCGTACAGCGCGGTTGCAAGCGCGGGGGCGGCGAAGCCGAGGCAGAGGAGAATGGCCGCGCCGAGGGACGAAAGCGTGAGGTAGTACTTCAGGACGGCGCCCATCCCCCGCCGATCTGCCCGCGCGTGGCGTTCCGCGAAGAATGTGAGTGCCGCCTGGTTTTGTCCAAAATTGACGAAAATGCTTGCGGTGCCGGTGAATGCGAGCACCGTCGCATAGACGCCGAAGGCCTCGATGCCGAGGAGGCGCGCAAAGAGGACGGACTTAATGAACGCGATGCCGGTGCCGAGCACGCTGCCGGCCTGCAGCGTCAGGACGTCTCGGGCGAAGCGGTGTTTGAAGAGCGCACGCGCGGCCGCAAGCGGCGACAAGGGAATGTGCATCTAGCGTTCAGAGTATCACGTGCGCCCGCGAGCGCGGGATCAAGGTTTTCCATGGGGACGTAGAGATTCTCCCCATCCATCGGTCGTACACACCCCCGAGCCGTCCTTGGAGCGTCCCCCCCCTGGTGCCGAACGGCAATTCTGCCCCATACGTGACGATGGGTTGCTTGCTTCCCGTGACGTGGAGGGTGTCCTGTACCTGGCGGTTCCAGACGCGGCAACAGTGGTGCATCGCGGGATGGTCGAGGACGGGGACGGCAGCCAGGTCAGTCGCCGCGCATTGCCGGTACCGGTCGGTCAGGAGTCCTTCGCTCATCAGGTACGCATTCTGTGTGGCGGAGAGCGCGAGCGGGAACACGTACGTGCCGTTTCCGTAGCGTTTTGCATGCAGCGGCGATTTCCATGTTTCGTACAGGAACTCGCTCTCCGTACGGTCTTTCTGATACACGAGCGTCGAGTTTCCCATCTGTACGACGAGCGAGCCGGGATATTTTTTGAGGAGTGCGCGTTGCCGAACAGTGCTGGGCGGAAGAGAGACTGGGAGTGTGTGCGTTGCGATCCGGTTGAGATGCTGCGTGAGTGTGCGCAGGAGGATGCCGACGGTTTCCGCATACCGCGCGAATGCCTGTGCGATGCGATCCGACCGGTCGTTCTCCGCGATCGTGAACCACTCTTTGCGGAGCAGCGAAAATGCTTCCCCGTAGGGCAGAGCAGGTGTCATCGTCGCTCCCGCCCGCTTGAGTTCCCGATGGCAGTAGTCGGTACCCTTGATGTTTTCCAAAAAATTGCGGCAGGCGATTTCCCCGGTGGCTTTTGCCTGGGCGATGAGTTCGGCTGCGCCGAAGATCCAGCCGACCATGATGTGATCGTACGAGAGCACGTGGCGTTCCTCTTCGTCGAGTTCGCGGATATTCCGTGCTCCGTATTCTCCATTGGGATGTAGCAGTGGCATAATGTTTTGCATGAGCCATGGGTCGATGCAGCGAAAATCCGTGAATACGTTTTTGCTCACGACGAAGTGGAGGTGCATCATGGCCCAGCGCTGATCGTCCGTGTACGTTTTCATTTGCGGGAATGCGACCGGTGCGCCGGGTTCTATCAGGATGGAAAAATCCATGTCAGAAATGCCGGGGTTCGGGATCATGCCCCATTCCAGCACCTCGATCACGCCGGGAATGCCCCGGTACTTCCTCCGAACCTCCTCGCGCGTTTCGTCGTACAGGGGGAGGGGGGCGTGCCGCGGAAGGTCGGTCAGTGTCAGCACGAGGTTGCGGTGTGCGGAGCGGTCTTGTCCACTGCCTTTTTTGGTATTTTTCGTTGATGCCGTTCTCCCGCAAAAAGACCGAAGACGACTCCGTGCAACTCCAAGACCTCCGCGCCCGCGCGTTTTGTTTTTTCCCGCGCGCGTTCGATGAGTTCCTCGAAGAGCGCGGCGTCCCGCTCTACATCCACATATAAATCTTCTTTATCGAGCATGATGTACCTGGCTCCTATTTTTTCGATGATATGTTCCAGAGCCTCGATACCTTTCTTCGTTTCGATTTTTGGAACCACGGAGATATGGGCGGGCAGGCGGCGCTGGATGCTGTGAATGGCATGGGGATTTTCCACGTTGGAGACGGCGAAATACTTCACATGCGGGAACCGGTGCGCGAACGCTATGGTTTCTTCCAGGGTGAGCGTCGGCCGTGGGGGCTTGCTGCGGCCCTGCGGGTAGTCGAGATACACGTCGTGCGCGATGCTCTTCAGGATCATCTCCAATTCCTTCGCTGTCTTCACCCATGCCACGTTCACGCGGACGACGACGTGCGCTGGCAGGGAGAAATGGTTTTTTTCCAGAATGTAGTTCGAGACGACAATCATACGAGAGCCGGGGAATGCGTTTGGAGCTTTTCGATGATCTGACTGGTGGAAATGCCGTGATGATACGGGAGCTTGATCACCTGTCCACCGAGAGATTCCATCGCATCTGTTCCCGGTGCTTTTCCCTCTCTTTCGTCCCATCCCGCCCCCGGCCCCTTCGCCAGGATGTGAGGTTTCAGCAGGAGGATATTTTTATCGGGACGCAGTTCGTCCTGCATCACGACTTCGTCGACGAATGCGAGAGCCTCGACGACGGT
>CAZWCH010000009.1:0-17065 GCA_964632925.1 uncultured Candidatus Peribacteria bacterium | reverse complement strand
CGAATAAGCGGGCAAAGGAGATGAAGGAGAGAATTGGAAAGCTCCTTCACGTCACCGACCTTCAACCCTCACCCCAACCCTCTCCCTTCGAAGGGAGAGGGAGTACGGCAAACCTCCCAGTGATGGGGACATTCCACTCCATCTGCGCCCGTATTCTCCGCCGGGATATTGAGCGCCTCGGACGCGAGCGGACATTCGTGATTTACGACACGGATGATCAGGAAAAACTCATGAAGGAGGTTTTCAAGGAATTGAAGATCGATGAGTCCGACTGTAAGGTCCGCCCGGCACTCGGATACATCGGCCGCTTCAAGGCGGAGGCCCTCGGCCCAAAAGAGGTTGCCGAACAAGCCACGAATCGCCGATCAGAGCTCATCGCGAGCGCCTACGAACGGTATCAGAAGAAACTCCGCACCTGTAACGCTCTCGATTTCGATGACCTGATTCTCGAGGTAATCCGTCTCTTCCACGAATGCCCCGCTGTCCTCGAGCGGTACCAACGCACCTGGCGCTACCTTCACATCGACGAGTACCAGGATACAAACCACGCGCAGTACCTCTTCGCGACATTGCTCGCGAAGGCACACCGCAACCTCTGCGTCATCGGCGATCCCGATCAATCCATCTACGGCTTCCGCGGCGCCGACATCCGCAACATCCTCGAATTCCGGAAAGAATACCCCGATGCGTTTTCCGTCACGCTCGAGCAGAACTACCGCTCCATCCAACCGATTCTCACTGCTGCGGACACGGTCATCGCCGCAAATCCCGACCGTCCAGCGAAGCGCATGTGGACCGACCGGAAGGAGGGGCCGAAGGTCATCCTCCAAGAGGTCGACAGTGAGCGAGCGGAGGCGGAGGACGCGATTCGTACAGTCGAAGAGCAGAGAAAAAACGGCCTCGCGCTCGCCGAGCAGGTCATCCTCTACCGGACCAACGCGCAGTCGCGCCTCTTCGAAGAAGCCTGCATGCGGCGCGGTCTCCCCTACCGCATCGTCGGAGGTTTCAAATTCTACGCACGAGGGGAAGTGAAGGATGTCCTCGCCTACCTCCACATCCTCCAGAACCCGGAAGACACCGTCTCGTTCCTCCGGATTCTCAATGTCCCCTCACGGAAAATCGGCGCGGTCACCATCGGTCGTATCCAGTCTCATGCGAACGCACACACGCTCACCCTCTGGGAAACATTGCGATCAATCAGCGACGTAGAAGAGATTGAAGACGGTCCACAAAAACGTATCGGGGATTTTGTCGCTTGCCTGCAATACTTCCAAAAACGAGCGGCGGAGATTCCTGTCCGTCACCTCACGCAAGAACTCCTCGAAACTATTGGCATGGAGAAGTGGATCCGCGATCAGACGGAAGAGGGAGAGGAACGATGGCGGAATATTCAAGAGCTCCTCACGGTCATGCAGAAGTACGATGCTCTCGAGCCGCAGATATCGCTCGTAAGTTTCCTGGAAGAAGTCGCCCTCATCTCTGAAGTCGATAAGCTGAATGACATGCAGGATGACGCCCTCACTCTCATGACCCTTCACCTCTGTAAAGGACTCGAATTTGAACACGCCATCATTGCCGGTTGCGAGGAGGGACTTCTCCCCCACAGTTCCAGCCTCTTCGACCGTGAGCAACTGGAAGAGGAACGGCGCCTCCTCTACGTCGGCATGACGCGCGCGAAAACGCACCTTCGCCTCCTTTGCGCGCGCGGGCGCTTCCTGTGGGGACAGACGCAGACGAATGCCCCGAGCCGCTTCCTCGACGATCTGCCGGAGGAGGTGATCGAGCGGAGGAGCGACGATGTCCTCAGCGCCTTCGCGTGGGCAGCGAAGAGAGGAGAAAGACAAGCGCAGCAATCGACAGTACACACCCGCAGCGGAAAGCCATGGCTTTCCGCTGCGGGACCGACATGTCATGATGAGCCCGTCGAACCATATCGGCAAATAGAACCCAATGTAGATTTCAACCAAGAAACCGCTATCCACGAAGACATCCAAGAAGGATCCCGCGTCCACCACCCGACCCACGGCCACGGCACCGTCACCGCCCGCCGCGGCGACGTTATCGAAATCGCCTTCGACTCCGGAAAAAAGAAAAAATTCGCCGCGAGTATCGCGCCGCTGAAAATCCTTTGACCCCTCACCTCAATCCTCTCCCATAGGGAGAGGGGGTTTTATCGCAGAAGTATTCCCCGAACGACCGGCTGCTCGAACGGGACCCAGGTAAAGGCCGCCATGCCGTCCGTCCATCCGACATGTCCGGCAGCATCGATGGTTCCAGGATCGTTCAAGGTGACCTGGAGAAACGGGGAGGACACCGTCCCATCCGACGCGACGTCAGCGAAGAGTTCGATGACCCGCCCGCCGTCGGGAACAACGCCGTGCACGGCGGGAATATCGCTGCATACGATCGTCGTGGAACCGACCGTACACCCATAATCCTCCCCCGCATCCCGTCCGCGCAACACGGCATTGTTCAACGTGATATCGGAAGATGCGCTCACCTGGAACGTGAGGAACGTCACGCGGAGTTCCGCGGCACCGTCGCTCCGCTCTCGCCGGAAACGGAAGACCGCGAGCCGCTGACGCGGCCCGATGACGAGATTTCCTCCCCCACCCTCCGCATTGGTCACCGCCATCAGCCGCGCCCGCGCGGTTTGGAATGTCGGGAACGTTTCCGCGAGCGGCTTGACGTATTCCGCGTTGCTCCACACGCCGTCCCCCTCGATCCGAAATGCGTACACCCGGAGTTCCTCCCCGCTCACGCCCCCCACATCGCGCTCCTTGAGAAACGCACGGACGTACACCGACCGCTCCTCGCGCTGGGGAATGACGAACGTGCCATTGGCGAAACGGAGGGTGAACCGCCGGTTCCCGCTCACGGAAGCATCGAGCGTCGCCCGACCAAGGAAGCGGCGGTCGCCGTCGTAGACAAGGAGAGAGTCGACGCTCAAAGGCGCCACGAGGAGATCGACGGAAATCCTCCGGACATCGAGGGGCTCCTCATAAGGGAAAATGCGGACACTCCCGAGAATGGGCGTCGTCGTCCCGAGGAGGAGAATCGCGGCGCGGACGTCGGAAGCGGGAAGAGGATCAAGAACGAAGGGAACCGAAGAAACCGAGGCAACCGAAGGAACCGAGGAGACGAACGCACCTCCACCTCGGGAAGAAAGTACGGAAGATATCGAAGACGAACTCATACGACGAATGAGACGCTCTCTGCGGCGCTGCTCTACACGCTGCTCCATAAAGGCGGCACGCGAAACAGGCGGAGATTGCGCCGCACGGACGGGAAGCCCGATGGAAAATAGGAAGACGAAGAGAAGGAAAACGTATCGGGACACGGGGATAGTATAGGTATTCTCCTATGCTTTGGTCTAACGCAGCGAACGCTTCACCACTCACGTATATGCCCCTCGCACAAGAAGTCCGCAGGTTCCTCCAAAAGCACCATACCAATCTTTCCAAAGAGATGGGCCAACACTTCCTCATTGATCCGCATGTCCTCCAGTGCAGTGTGGACACGGCAAACATCCAACCGCACGACCACGTCATCGAAATCGGCGCCGGCATTGGCATCCTCACGCGGGAACTGCTGAAACGCACTCCCAACGTCACCGCCATCGAGTGCGACCGCCGCCTCATACCACTCCTTCAAGAATTTCTCACACAACGTGTCACCCTGAGCCCGTCGAAGGGCGACACGTCCAGTGGCATCATGCTTCGACGAGCTCAGCATGACACACTCACTATCGTCACGGCCAATGCTCTCAAATTCCCCTACCCGGAAACTCCCTACAAAATCGTCGCGAACATCCCGTACCAGATCACCTCCAATCTCTTTCGGACGGTGTTTCGGAAAAACAGGCGTCCACCTCTATCCATCACGCTCCTCATTCAGAAAGAGGTTGCAGAGAAAATCATGGGAAAACCGGAACGGAGCCTCCTCACGCTCCTCGTCGAACTCTACGGCGCTCCTCGCATCGTCCGCACTGTCTCCCCCCATGCGTTCCTTCCGCCGCCAAACGTGGAGTCCGCGATCATCCACATTGAGTGTTTTCCAAATCCACTCGCCGACGAGAAAACACTCTCTATGCTGTTCGAATTAGCCGCACTCGCCTTTCGGAAGAAACGCAAGATGCTCCGGGCTTCCCTCGGGAAATCCACTCGCATCGCCGATGCCCTTGTCACTTCCGGTATTGACCCGACCCGTCGTCCGGAGACTCTCACAACTGACGAATGGCTCACACTCGCCAAAACACTGCGATGAAACCGAGTAGCCTGAGCGCCGACCGATGCAGCTTCGGAATTCATCGGGCCAGCGAAGGCTACTCGGTTTCATCGACATCCATGCTATCGACCCCCACCACCTTCGCCTCCTCTTTTCTCCTCGCCACCTTCCTCCTCCAATGGTGGATTCGTCCGTCGTACCCCCTCGCACTATGGATCGTCCTCGGTTTCTTCGGTTGCCTCGGTTTCTTCGGTTGCTTCTTCCCGACTTGGAAGAAAAAAGCCATAACCCTGTCCTCTTGTGCTCTGGCCGTCTCTCTCGCCCTGTGGAACGTCGCGCGAACGGAACAAGCCATCGTTATATCTCAAAAAAATCTTCCCTTCGCAACGCCGCTGCACATGGAAGGAACAATCACGGGCCTGCCCGAAGCCGGACAAGGAACCACCACCTATACCGTCGCTCTCCGCGCTATCGTCACCGGACAGGAACACCTCCCTGCGGGGGGAAAAATCTCCATCCGCGCGCGGGAATCGCGGGCGCGGTTCATCCACGGCGACATGGTGCGCGTCGAAGGAAGCATTGAACGCATTCCGCCGCCCTACGAACGGTATTTTCGCGCACAGGGAATTCTGGGTTCCGTACCCCACGCCACCATCGCAGCGACGGGAGCGCGCGACGGGGGAATCCTGCTCCGCGCTCTCGCGCGCGGGAACGGCGCGGTCTCCGCGCGCGTCCGCGATCTTGTCCCCGAGCCGGAGGCGTCGCTCCTCGCGGGGCTTCTCCTTGGAGAAACGGGCGGATTCTCCAAAAAGACGCTCGCCGCGTTCCGCGCCGCCGGACTCACGCACATTCTCGCCGTCTCCGGATACAACATCACCCTCCTCCTCATCGCGCTATCGGTACTCACAACACGGCTCCCCGGCTTCCTGCGGCTGGCAGCAGCCGTCGGAGGGATTGCGCTATTCGCCCTCTTCGTCGGCGGGAGCCCCTCCGCGATCCGCGCCGCGATCATGGGTGGCCTCGGCCTCCTCGCACTCCACGCGCGGCGCCTGCCGGAGACTCGACGCACGATACTGCTTACGGCATTCCTCATGCTCCTCTGGAACCCCATGCAGCTCTGGTGGGACGCCTCATTCCAACTCTCGTTCCTTGCGGTCATCGGCATCACCGAACTGCAGCCCACTATCAAAAAACTCCTCCGGCGCATTCCGGATTCCTTCGGCATGCGGGAAACCATCACGGTGACGCTGGCGGCGCAGTGCACCGCACTGCCATGGGCGGCGGCAATCTTCGGCGCTGTCCCGCTCTGGAGCCCCATGGCGAACCTCCTCGTCGCTCCCGCCATCCCGTTCGCCATGCTCGCCGGTCCCGTCGCCCTCCTCGGCGGGATCCTGCACGACTTCGCTGGCCGTCTCCTCGCATCCCCCTGCTGGATCGCGCTCCGGTGGATCACCGGCGTCGCCGAGGCGATTGCGGCTCTTCCATTCGCCTCCGTCCCGTTCCCATCGCAAGCGTTCCCCCTGCTCCTCCTGTATTACGCCGTCCTCATCGTTCTGCTCGCCCTCCCGCTCATCCGAAGCACACGGGACAATCCTCGCCCACATGCTTTGCGCGCGCTTCGATGTCAAAAGTGAGCGCGACATCGTTGCTCAGTCCCATGCCTCCGGCGGGAAGATCGGCGTTCCAGTTGATGCCGAAGTCGCGGCGGTCGATGTGTGTGCCGCCGGTGAAGGCGACGCTCATAGCAAGATTGTTGGTCTCCTTCTGCGGAATTCGCCACCCGCCGAGAAAATGGAAGTCGAGCGTAACGTCTTTCTCAACACCACGCATGCGCAGCGCGCCGGTTATGCGGTGCTCCAGCGCCCCTCTCCTCTCGATGTTCTTGCTCTGGAACGCGATCGACGACCACCGTTGCACGTCGAAAAAATCAGGACCCTTGAGATGCGCGTCGCGGGCGGGAACTCCGGTGCAGAGATCGTGCACGCTCATCGTCGCTTCCAGTTGCACAAGAACGCCGCTCTCCGGATCGAACTCCAGCCATCCGTTTACATTCGCAACATGTCCTCGCACCCAACTGATCATAATATGCCGGATGGCGAAGCTCACGCTGCTATGCGCCGAATCAAAAATCCACGTCTGCATGACAGAATGATTGTAGAATTTCTTGGACACCGGCGCCATACTATTCCTCCATCGACACGTTCACCGTCGCGACCTCCGCTGATGGAAAGAACGACGGGGCCTGCCGTGATAGTGATCCGGTGAACGAGGAGCGTGCGGACGGTGGCGTGGCGTCGCGGTCGCGTCGCGGTCCAGAGAAAGTGCCGGGAGAGAGGAGTGCACCCTGCGGGGAAGAGGGGCGCGGATGAGCCGCTCGATATCCCGAATATGCTGCGCCTGGCTGGGCGTCGCGAAAGAGATCGCCCGCCCATCGCGGCCGGCACGCGCCGTACGACCGATCCGGTGGACGTAATCCGCTGGATCATCCGGCAAGTCATAATTGACGACCACTTCGATGTCCATGACATCGATGCCGCGGGAGGCGATGTCCGTCGCGACCAGAATGCGGTATTGCCCGGACTTGAAGCCGGCAAGCGCCGCGCGACGCTGCGCGAGCGAGCGATTCGCGTGGATTTCCGCGGCGCGGAGACGAGCGGCATTCAACGCGCGCGTGATCTTCTTCGCGCCGTGCTTCGTCCGGGAAAACACGAGCACGGAACCGCGGTATTCTTCCATGAGAGCAAGGAGGAGAGCGCTCTTGTCCTCCGGACGCACAAGAATGAGTTCCTGCTCCACCTTCGCCACCGTCGTCCCTGCGGGCGCCACCTCGATGCGGAGCGGCAGGCGCATCTCGCTCGTCGCAAGTTGCATGATTTCCCGAGGCATCGTGGCGGAAAAGAGAAGAGTCTGGCGTTCTCGCGGAACATACGCGAGGATGCGGTCAATCTGGGGCTTGAACCCCATGTCGAGCATGCGGTCCGCCTCGTCGAGCACCAGGACGCGAACCTCCTTCAACGTGATAGTTCCCTGCTGCAAATGATCGTTCAGGCGTCCGGGAGTCGCGACGAGAATGCGAGGATTCATCCGGAGCATCTGGCGCTGCAGGTGCATGGATGCCCCTCCAACGAACGTTGCGATGCGAATGGAGAATAAAGCTGCAAGGGGAGCGAGCGCGTCGTCGATTTGCTGGGCGAGCTCGCGTGTCGGCACGATGACCAATCCTCTCCCCTGCATATGCGCGAGGCGTTGAAGCATGGGAATACCGAAGGCCAACGTCTTGCCGGTCCCCGTCTGTGCAATCCCGACCATGTCCTTCCCCTGGAGCGCCGCGGGAATGGCCTGATGCTGGATAGGCGTCGGCGCCGTGATGCGATCCTGCGCAAGGAGCGCGGCAATGCGCGGATCGACCCCAAGGGTCTGGAAACCCGATGACTGCGGTGACGGAAGTGGGGTGGGTTGCATGTCGAGTATCGCCCTGTGCTCCACGGAAAGCAGAGCACAGGGGCGATGCTTGGAAATTATGCGGCGACAACGTTGGCGGCCTTCGGCCCCTTCTCGCCCTGTTCAACATCGAATTGGACCGTCTGGCCCTCGTTCAAACTGTCGTACTGCCCGTTGCAGGCGCTATTGTGGAAAAACACATCAGCGGACCCTGCGACGGAAATAAAACCGAATCCTTTCTCAGTTTTCTTCTTAATGGTGCCTGTAGGCATGAAAATGGGGGGGTAAAGAAAAATACGGATGCAGCGTACACCGCTTCCCACCAGAAAGCCATAGAATCTCATTTGGCAGCCCCACGGGGAGTCGAACCCCGGTTTTCTGGCTGAGAACCAGATGTCCTAACCACTAGACGATGAGGCCGTGCCGCCCAAAGTATACGGCTTCTCCCTGCTCTCACAATGCGCGCGGCTGTTCTGCATCCGACCGCCACTGGAGCAGTTCCGTTTCGCAGCACGGACACGTGTCGATGGACGAGAAACGTTCCCGGAGGAAGACCGCGCGCTCCGCCTCCTGCACCGGAGAAACGATCGCTTGCAATCCATCCCAGAGCTCCTGACGACACTCCTCCTGCCACCGCCGGATGAGCGCGGCACGAATGACCTCCGGAGCATCCTCGGCGCACGAAACCGCAAGATTTTTCAGGAGTCCGTACACCTCCGAATCCTCGTCGCGCACGACATCGGAAACGAGAAATCCCGTCAAAGACCCCTCCGCGCCGGGACCTTCCTCCAACACATCGGTGAGATATGTCCGCGCAACGGTGGCCAGAAGAAAAATAGCGCTGCCCTTGCAATACTCCCGAAGAACATCGGCGTCATAGCAATGGCACTCCTCCAGAAGAATCGCGTCCTGGAATGGAAAATCCCGTATACCGACGCGCTGTATGTGCGGAACAGGAGCCGAAGACCGCGGATCCTCCATAGGAAAAGGGACTGTACCACCGGCCAGCAGGCACGCAAGGCGAACGAGACTCACTTCTTCTGCAACACACTCACAGTCTCGATGTGCGCCGTGTGGGGAAACATGTCGACGGGCTGCACCGACCTCAGTTCGTAGCCCTTCTGAAGGAATCCACCGAGGTCGCGCGCAAAAGTCGCCGTATTGCAGGACACATACACAATCTGCCGCGGCGCATGGGCGAGCACGGCGTCCTTCGCCGCCGGATGCAGGCCGATGCGCGGAGGATCGAGAATAATCACGCTAAACGCATACTTCCCGCCGGGCTTGAGCTGTAGGGAGAGCAGTTGTTCCGTCCGTCCGCGGTAAAAACTGATGTTCCCGATCCGATTCACGCCGCTGCTCCGCAGGGCATCCTCGACCGCCGACGGATGGCTCTCGATCCCCACAACTTTCTGGCAGAATCGCGCGAGGTACTGCCCGATGGTCCCCATGCCGCAGTACGCATCGAGCACGGTGTCCCGCTGCGTGACATCGGCGGCGTCGACGAGCGCCTGCAGTAATTTCTCCGTCCCCAACGTATTCGTCTGAAAAAAAGAAAAGGGGGAAATCTCAAACTCCAGATCGAAGAGGCGCTCCGTAATGGACGCCTTCCCCACGAGACAGTGGATACGTGGGGATTCCGGCTTGTCGTTCGCTCCGCAATTCTCCGCGACGAGGAGGGAGGCAAGCCCCGCGCGCCCGCCGAAGCGGAGGAAGTATTGAAAAAGCGGTTCCAGCTCGCGCTTCCGCGCATTCACCAGAAAGCAGATCATCTGCTCGCCGGTATGGACCCCGCGGCGGAGGAGAAGGGTGCGAAGAAGGCCGCGGCGCGTTTTAGGGTTGTAGACCGGCAGGTGCCGGTCCTCCATGCAGCGCCGGATATCCAGAAGGAGAGCGGACAGTTGTTCATCGTACAAATGGCACTCCGTCACCGGCATGACCGTCTGCCACCGGCTGGGAGGATGGAAGCCGATCGTCGGATTCTCATCAAAATATATCCGCTTCCCATCGCGCTCTTCCGTCCGCATCGCCGCATAGCCGAAGGAAAGCTCGAGCTTGTTCCGGTAGTGGAAAACCCGGGGGCTGGGGATGATCTTCAGCACACGCCCGGGAAGGGCGCCGCGAAGACCGGCCTCGACCGGCGTCAGGTGCGCAAGCGTCTCGCGGACGATATCTTCCTTGTACTGAAGCTGCCGGACGTAGGGCAGGTTCTGCCACAGGCATCCGCCGCATTCGTGCGCATGCGCACAGCGCGGCCGTATTTCATCTTTGGCAGGTCTGAGGAGCTTGTCCACCCGCGCCTCCGCATACGCATCGTGGCGGCGGGTAACCGTCACGAGAACCTCCTGGCCGGGAATGGCCCGGGGAATGAAGAGGGGAAGACCGTCAATGTGGGCCAGCCCCGCGCCGCCATGCGTGACTTTTTCCACCGTCACCGTGCGCTGTTGCCCTGCCCGCACTGCCGTTACGGCCTCTTCCGAAGGCATTGACATAATTAAAGATTATTATACAATATAACCTTTTCCGCTCAGAGTATGGAGATACAGAGAATGCTCGCACTCCTCCGCCGGCATCCGCGATGGGGAACCATGCTATTCGCCGCTTCCCTCCTCATTCTCGGAACAAGCATAGCGAAAAACCGCGGGATCGCAAGTCTCTCGGAGCACGCGGCGGCCTCCGCCTCCCAGGCCATCCTCCCCGTCACGAGCCACCCCGATATCCGCGCGGATCATCAAATGCTCCTCAGCCAAACCCTCCGCGCTCTCCCCGGACAATGCCGGACAAGCCTCCGAAACCTCTACGTTCGCTACGATCGCCCGGAGCAGCGCGGCCTTGCGGGAAAAGGAACCATCATCCTCAGCGGGAACGTACGCAGCGCGGAGCTCCGCGCGCTCTTCATCCACGAATTCGGACACATCACCGACCTCGGCTGCCTCACCGGCTCGCCGGAGAGCGGCCCCAGCGCATTCCGTGACGGGCCGGAGACCGTCTTCCGCAACGATCCCAGCGCGAACTTCTACGGCATTTCCTGGTTGCAGGAAACGACGCGGAAACCGGAAAGTTCCCCCGAAGATTTCGTCTCGGGCTACGCTGCAAAAGATGCGTTTGAAGATTTTGCAGAAACGTTCGCGTACTTCGTCCTCCAGCCGGAAGCCTTCCGCACGCGCGCGGAAGAAAATGACACCCTCCGGCGAAAACGGGAATGGATGCAGGCGAACGTCTTTCGGGACCACACGCCGTTTGCCTCCGGAAAACCATGGGACGGCGGGCTCCCCTGGGACGTGACAAAACTACGGTACACCGTCGTATACTCTCCCCATGCGTCGGCAACACGCACTCGTCGTCCTGTGGCTTCTCAGTGACGCCGCGTTGTTCATCGGCACCTACGCCATCGCGTACGTCCTCCGCGTCGGATGGATCCTTTCGACGGATTTTCCGCTGGAACGCCTCCTTGCCGTCATCGTTGCAATCACCCCGCTCTGGCTCCTCACCCTCGCCGCGCTCGGCGTTTTCCATCCCCTGCGCAACCAACGAACATTCGCAGTATTCTCGCGCATGGGCGCCGCAGCGCTCCTGGGAATGGCCCTCTTCACCCTCGGCTACTACTTTCACTACACGGCATTCTTCAGCCGTCTCCTCCTCCTCGAGGCGTTCGCTCTCAGCAGCATCGTCCCGTGGATGTGGCACGCCATCATGCACGGCATCGTCCGCCGCTCCCTGCGCGCCCATCCCCCGAGTTTTCCCACGCTCATCATCGGCGCGACGCGGGAGGCAGCCAGTCTCATCCAGGCGCTCGAACAGCACAAAAGTCCCATCGTGCCCGTCGGCATTCTCGATAGCCGCGGCGTGCGGGAAGAACGCGTCGCCGGCGTCCCGGTCCTCGGCAAGCTCCACCTGCTCGACGCTGTCCTCGCCGAAAAACACATCACCCACCTCATTCAATGCAGCGATATCGAGCATACGATCAACCTCCTCGGCGCCTGCCGCGCGCGCGGCATAACGTACATGCTTCTCCCATCCGTCCTCGGAATCGTGGAACGGGACGAACGGATCGAGTCGTTGGAAGGCTTTCCCGTAACGGTGGTGCAACCGCGCAAGCCATGGATGTTTCGACTCCACCCGTCATGACACGCACCATGCAAGCCTTCATCCTCGCCGGCGGCTACGCCACGCGCCTCTGGCCCCTCACGGAGAGGCGGGCGAAGCCCCTCCTCCCTCTCGCCGGGAAGCCCCTCCTCACACGCATCGTGGAGAACATCCCGCAGGAAATACCTGTGACCGTAAGTACGAACGCCGCGTTTGCAGAGGGATTCGCCGCCTGGAAAGCGGGGCAGAGACGGCCGATCATTCTCGCTGTGGAGCACACGACGCATGACGCGGAAAAGCCGGGCGCTCTCGGAGCAGTGGCCCAGTGGCTGCATCAGGCTGCCATTGCCGACGATGTTCTCCTCCTCACGGGCGACAATTACTTTGGTTTTTCCATGGCGGATTTTCTCGGAACATACCGCCAGGGCATCCCTCTCCTGGCGGCGCACGACATCGGCGACCGGGAAAAAGCAAAGACCTTCGGTGTCGTCACGCTCCGACCGGCGGACCGCACGCAGCCGGCAGGCAACAGCATTGCGGCATTTACAGAAAAACCGCAGCGCCCCAATTCCACCCTCGTCAGCACCGGCTGCTCCATCCTCCCAAAGGAAACGCTGCCCATCCTCACTGCGTTCGCGCGGGAACATCCCGACAACATCGGCGGCATCTTCGAAGAACTCCTGCGACAGGACAGGCACATCGACTGCTATGTGTTTTCCGAACCGTGGTTCGACGTCGGTTCGTACGATGCGTACATCGAAGCGACGCAGGCGCTGGTGCCGTCGGGCGCACCCGTCATCCACCCGTCGGCCCGGATCGACGAGGAAAGCCAGCGAACGTGCGCGGGGAGCGTCGTCATCGGCGCCGGAACCGTGGTGGAGCGCTCCTCGCTCCGGGACACGATCCTCTTTGAAAATTGCCGCGTCGCCGACTGCACTCTCGAGCGCTGCATCGTGGACGATGCCTGCCGCCTTCACGGCATCGATCTTACGGGAAAAATGCTCCGGTCTAAAACAAACATCTCCCTGCCCTAGCCCTCGACCCTTCCATTCTCTACACTCAAACTCCCATGCCACGCCTCGCTCTCCCCATCGCCGCCCTGTTCCTCCTCACCGCCTGCGGCGCCACCAAGGTGGCGTACAAGATTTCCTTCAATACCGACAACGCGGAACAACAGAGTTCCCTGACGCTCGCCAGCCTCCGGGTCATCGAGCGCCGCCTTGCGCGCATGGGAGACCAGCTGTTGGAACAAGACATCAAAACGCGCGATCGGGAGGTTGTCATCGCCCTGAACATCCGCGATAAGGAGGCGGCCGCGACGCTCACGACGGAGTTGGTAAAGCCATTCTCCCTCCAAATCATGGAACAAAGCCCGGAAGACGGAGCGGACGCCGTCGTGGAAGGACACGGAGGCTTCCGCGCGGCAGGCATTGCACAGGAGCACCTCCAGTGGGTGGAAGCCCGCCCGCACGGCCCCGAGGAGAAGCAGGGCATGGTCATCCTCTACTTCACCCCCGACGGGCGCACCCTCATGCAGAAAATGTTCAAGAAGAATAAGGGGAAGGCGATCGGCATTTTCGTGCGCGGCCAGTTGGTGAGCAAGCTCACGGTCGATACGGACAAAGTGGAGGATGATATCGTCATCCAGAACATCCCTTCCTACGAAATAGCACGCATGTTTGCAGACGACATGAACGTCGGTCTGCACGTCACCTTCGCTCCCGTCGAATAACCCGCGTCCCCATGCAGCCCTCCTCGCCACGTACCGTGCGGCACTTCGCAGAGATCGTCGCAGTGCTGGCAGTCCTCATTGTGGCCATGCCGTCATCGTGGAAAAGATGGATGCCGGCGATTCTGCAGGCCCCGCGCTTCCATTTGGGCCTGGACCTCGCGGGCGGCACGCAGCTCGATTTCCGGCTTTCCGAAGATGAGATCAATGACCAAATCGATGAAGTGGCGCGGAGCCTCGCCGCACGAGAGGCCAACGGAGCCCCCCCGCAAGACGTGGCGCCCCTGCAGGCCGAGCAACAAATCCTCCTCGAACAGAAGCGCAATCTCATCGAGGCCATCCGCGTCGTCCTCGAACGACGGCTGAATGCTCTCGGCGTGAGCGAAACGACCATCACTCCTTCCTACGTGGGAAACGAGAAACACATCCTCGTGGAGTGTCCGGGCGTGGTGGACCCCCAGAAATGCATCGACACCGTCGGTAAAACCATCCAGTTGGAATTCAAAGAGGAATTTACGGAACCGACGGAAACGTTCGCCGTCGAAGTGCGGGAGAACGTGCGGCGCGCGCAGGAACGACTGCAAAAAGGGGAGAGTCTCGCCACCGTCGGCCAGGATATCGGCGACGAGCTCGGCGTGCAGTACGTCCCGGAGCGCCCCTACTTCCGCACGGAACTCCCGACGGGCCTCGCACCGCTTTGGACGGCGTCTCCCCAGAGCGGCATCCTCCGGAGGGAAGGAGAGCTTTCCATAACAACAACCGATGAAGAAGGAAAGCAGAGCCAGCGGAACATCCCGGGCATCTTCCTCGCGGAAATTGTACGTCCAAAAACCCAGACGGGAACACTCATCAACGAGGCGCCAAAGGCGTTCCAGTTGCTGCAAAGCCGCGAGCGCGGCTCGCGGTATGCCCTGCGGGAACATCAGCCTCTTGAGGCACTGCCGCAAGCAACGGCCGAGGCTCTGCAGAACATGAGCGCCGGCGATCTCCGCACGGCGCCGGGGGAGAACGGCGCCGGGGAAATCCTCTTCCTGCGCCTCCTGGAACCTGCGCGGGAAGAAGTCGACGTCAGCCACATCCTCGTGGCATACCGCGGGGCCATCGCGGCCGACGTCGCCGTTCAGAGAACGAAAGCGGAAGCCCGTGAAAAAATCCAAAGCATCCAGCGAAGGCTGCGCGACGGGGAAAATTTTGAACGCCTTGCACGCCAGGAATCCGACGGCCCGTCGCGGAAGGACAGCGGCCGCCTGGGGAGCATCGCCAGAGGGGAAACGGCGCCAATGTTCGAAAAGGCTGCTTTTGGCCTCCAGCCAGGAATAGTGAGCGACCCCGTGGAAACACCGTACGGCTTCCACCTCCTGCGGGTCAATTCCCAGCCGGCGCTCGCAACCGCCAGCGCGAGCTTCGACGTCCTCTCCCTGCCGGGACCTGACGGACTAGAGCGCGCCGGCATCCTCCTCTCCGCACTGGAACGCGGCGACGTCCGCGGCACGGAAGACGTCCTCTCTCTCCGCTTCCTGTTCTTCTCCCTGGTGCCGTCCGGCTGGCAGGACACGTCGCTCGACGGGAAGCACTTCCGGACGGCGTCGGTCGTCTTTGATCCGACCACGAATTTCCCCGTCGTCAGCATCCAATTCGATGAAGAAGGAGGAAAAATTTTCCAGGAACTCACGCGAAAAAATGTCGGCAGGCGTATCGCAATCTTCGTGGGAGGTCAACGCATCTCTGCCCCGGTCGTCCAGGAAGAAATCATCGGTGGATCGGCGATCATCTCCGGAAGCCGCAATGTCGATGAGGCGCGGCGATTGTCACAGGATCTCAACACTGGAGCGATCCCCGCCCCCATCCACCTCGTGGGACAGCGCACGGTGGAGGCATCGCTCGGAGCCGATTCTCTCCGCGCATCCGTGCTTGCCGGCATCGTGGGATTGGCCGTCGTCCTCCTGTACATGCTCGTCATGTACCGCCTGCTCGGCCTTGTCGCCTGCGCCGCCCTCGTCTTCTACTGCCTGCTCTTCCTCGTTTTCCTCAAGCTCCCCCTCTTCCTCTTCTCCGGACAGTACGTCATCCTCACCCTCGCTGGCTTCGCAGGTTCTCTCCTCTCGACCGGCATGGCCATTGATGCGAACGTGCTCATCTTCGAGCGCATAAAGGAAGAACTCCGGAAAGGGAAGCCGCTCACCATCGCCGTCGAAACGGGCTTCGCAAAATCCTGGTCCGCCATCTGGGACAGCAACCTCACCACCATCATCACCTGCATCATCCTCTTTGTCATCGGAACATCCATCGTCCGCGGCTTCGCCCTCACGCTCGGCTTCGGCGTCCTCCTCTCCCTGTTCACCGCCATCACCGTCACCCGCTGGCTCCTCCGCGCACTTCTCCTCCGTCTCCGCCTGACCCCCTCGCGGGAAGCCTTCCTCTTCGGCTTCAAATCCCCCTTCCCGCCCCTTCGTCCTCGTCTCGACATCGAGGGGGAATAGCAACATCAATTTTCTTTTGTAGCCCCACCACATCTCCGCTTTTCACCGCCGCGTCGAGTGACTCGCGGGAGCCAAGGAGGGAAGCGATACGACGGTATGTCTGTTGATGAGTGAGATAATCCGGCGTGAGATCGGTGGCCGGCTGCCCCTGTGTCGCCTGCCCCTCGGTGAGAGCGGGCAGCACATCAATCACATCATCGCCAAGAACGAGCATGTCACTGTTGAATGTGGTCGCCTGTCCCTGGTGTACCTCCTCATGTTGCCGCACGCGCTGCCAGTATCTCGCATCGGCATCCGGATTCATGGCAGCAAAGGAAAACACCGTCCGCCCCGTCCCCGGCTCGTACCACGCAGCAGCGCCTTCCGCTTCCGTCGACCCCACCTCGTAGGAAGAATCGAGAAGGGACCGTTTGGTAGCGACGTAGCTCCGCGCCAGAGCCATTGCTGCACCACTGACCGCATAAATACCGCCGCAGCACTCCTCCTGCAGTGCATCGACGCGCTCCTGCACGCGCCACTCAACGCCGCTCATGAATGCCATCACCGTCTGCCGCCCCTCCGCCGCCTCCGAGGCAATGGCACCATCGAGAAGATTGTCGGCTGGAGAATACATACCAAACATATCGTAGTTGCAACGACTTCCTCCTCCACTACCAGGAAACACAAAGTGCATGATAGTAGAAATAATGGCTTACAAATGCGACGTGTAATGGGTGATAAACTCCTTCCTGTTGGTGATACCATGCCATCACGCATGGCATCCGCCCTCCCCCGCCCCGTCGTCCCTGCTCTCGAAGCCATCCTCGGCGTACCGTTCACGGTGCTGGATGACGGTTTCGTCCGCCTCGTCGACTACATGGGGGACGACAGCGCGATCGTCCAGGCGGCGCGCGTTTCGTACGGCGCAGGCACGAAGAAGCTCTCGGATGACCGCGCGCTCATTCGCTACCTCATGCGCCACGCGCACACCACCCCCTTCGAGATGTGCGAGTTGAAGCTCCACGTCCGCGTTCCCATGGACTGCTGGCGGCAGTGGATCCGCCATCGCACGGCGAGCGTCAACGAATACTCGACGCGCTACTCCGAAGCAATCGACGCGATG
>CAZWCH010000008.1:14198-17239 GCA_964632925.1 uncultured Candidatus Peribacteria bacterium | reverse complement strand
CCTACCAACAAGCTGATGGGCCGCAGGCCCCTCCCGGACCGAAAAATCTTTACCCTTTCGGGACCATCCGGTATTAGCCCCGCTTTCGCGGGGTTATCCCTGAGTCCGGGGGAGGTTCCCACGTGTTACGCAGCCGTTCGCCGCTCCCAGCGATATTGCTACCGCTGATCGCTCGACTTGCATGTTTTAGGCACACCGCCAGCGTTCACTCTGAGCCAGGATCAAACTCTTCAAAAAAGTTGATCATAGCTTTGTTACTCGTTTTCAAAAGAATACATGGTTCCTTTACACACTTCTCTACTACACGATGCTGTGAATGAGCTTCGGGAAAGCTCGCGCATCGTAGGGGGAGCTTTGGAATGCGTCAAGCAGAGGGATTGACTTTTCATCTTCCCAACGTACCATGCCTGCAATTCTTGTGATTTCCTTCGGGGGGCATCGCCTTACGAAGGTTCTACCCACGAATCACGATGACAATGCTTGACGATACGGCCGGAGAAGAAGCGCGCTTGTACGAGTTGGCGCTGCTCTATCCCGCTTCTCTTTCCCAGAAAGAAGAGCAGGAGCTTCTGCACAGCATCACGGCACTTCTCGAAGAGGCGGAGGGAACGCTCGTTGAGCGCGACCTATGGGGAGCGCGCGGACTGGCCTATCCCATTCGCGGGCACCGCGAGGGAAAATTTCTCATCCTCCATTGCTCGCTCGCCCCCTCCCGCTTGCGCGAAGTCGACCGACAGTTGCGCATCCTGAAAGGAGTACTCCGGCACCTTGTGCTTACGGTTCACAGCGCCGGACCGATGGTAAAGTTTTCCGAGCGGTACGATCGCTGGCTCAAAGAAGAAGAAACAAAAGAACAGACGCAAAAAGCGGAGCGCGAAGAGCACGTTCGCCGTCAATTCGCGGAGCGCGCCCGACGACAGGTCCAGCGCCCCCAACCTCCTGCGGAACGCACGGAAGTGCGGGAGGAGCAAATTACCGAGCAGATTCAGAAAATTATTGCCGACGAGGATATTACCGTCTGATACCCCTTATCTCTATGGTATCTCCCGACTCTTCCCATCGCCCCGAACGAAAGTGTCCTGCGTGTCCTTTTTGCACGAGCAATGTCCAGGACATCGATTACAAGGACTACCCTTTACTCAAGCCACACGTGGATTACTTCGGCAACATCCGCCAGCGTCACCACACGGGAACATGTCTCCGGCACCAGAAAATGCTCAAAACGGCGATTGAGCGCGCGCGGTTTATGGGAATGCTGGCATACCGTAAGTAGCTTTTAGGTGTTAGCTTCTAGCTTTTAGGTTTGAAAAAGTAGTTTTTTCTGAAAGCTGAAAGCTATAAGCTGAAAGCTCGTATGTCTGGTCACTCTAAATGGGCAAACATCCGTGTCCGCAAAACGGCGGAGGATGCGCGGCGGGGGAAGATCTTCACGCGCCATGCGCGCCTCATCGAGATGACGGCACGAGCGGGCGGCGGAGACCCCGCAGCGAACGCCGCTCTCCGTACCGCGATCGAGAACGCCCGGGCGGAGAACGTACCCAATGCGAACATTGAGCGTGCGATCAAGAAGGGGACGGGAAATCTGAAGGGGGAGGCAATGGCAGAGATCCTCTATGCGGCATACGGCCCCGGAGGAATCGCCTACCTCATGGAATGTCTCACGGACAATCGCAACCGGACGCTCGCGAACATCCGCTCTATCATCGGGAAACACGGAGGAAATTTTGCGGACACGAATGCGGTTGCGTGGATGTTCCGCCGCTGCGGCGTCGTCGTTGCTCGTTCCTCGTTGCTCGTTCCTCGTTGCCCAGAGGAACTCGAGTTACAACTCATTGATAGTGGCGCTGAGGATATTGATATTCATTTGAATGTTATGACTGTGACAACGGGACAGGGTGACTGGGTGCAAGTGCGGGATCTGTTGAAGGAGAGAGGATTGGAGATACAAGAATCTGGTCTCAAGTATGTGGCAAAGGAGCCGGTGACAATCCATGATACCGAGACCACAGAGAAGATTGCGGCATTTATCGAAGCCATTGAAGAAGATGACGATGTGGCAGAGGTGCACACGAATGCAGAAATGCCCGAAGTTTCCTGAAGAACGGGATAATGCCGAACATTGCGCTGTGTTGAACATATGTATAGAGTGCTGGCATGGGTAAATTCACAGATATGCCTCTCAGTTGGGAAGATCTTGCGGATCAAGAGGAGGTCGGAATGGCTGCCCTTGCAAGGCTCCGTGCGCTCAACTGTCGCACGGTACTTGCGCTGCACGCGCTCATCGATTTTCCTGAAGTAGGAGTGGTCTCTTTTGAGCAGGAAACTAAGCTATCTGCAACAGAGATAACACAAAGACTTCAAGAGAGACACCCCGATTTAACTGCGCTTCCTCCTCCCAGTGAACGGAAATATTACACAGGATTCCAGAAGACACAGAAAGACCCCGGGGACTGAGCTATGGCACGATAGAGATCTGTAGGAAATCTTCTGTAGAGTTTCCAGCAAGATCTGTCGCACGAGCCTTTATGGGGTATGTGCCGGGCTTGAGATTGGCGATGTAGGAAAGTTCGTAGGGCGGGAGTGGGTCGTTACTGAGAAGGCGGTCATTGAGGAAGAACTGGACGTACTTCACTCCCCCCTCCGCATCGGCGGCTGCGACGCGGAGGAGAATTTCGGATCCGGCTCCGACGGACAATCCCCCCTGCGGGGAGGTGAAGCGGATGGATGGAGGAGAGCGATCTTCTTCGAAGCGGAACGATGCGGACCGTTTCGCCTCATTGAAGTACTGGTCGATGATCGTAATTTCCAGAATATGCGGACCGGAAGGCCTGATGGATTTCGGCACAGTCAGGATTGGTCTCAGGGATCCGGATCCCGACGCGATGAGCTTCCCGTCGACGGAGAAGCGAAGGTCGCGGAGACGGGACCCCACTGTAAAGTCGATCTGCGGACGGAACGATGGATACGCCACGGACTCTCCCCCTTCCGGAAACACAATGCGTACGGTTGGCTTTTTGAGGCGACCGGGTGTTGCCTGGATA
>CAZWCH010000008.1:0-14188 GCA_964632925.1 uncultured Candidatus Peribacteria bacterium | reverse complement strand
GCACTCTCCTGTCGGCGCGAGGGGGAGCGGAAGGAGCGACCCGCTGTGGTCCATGGTCGCGTTCCAAAGAGCCATGTGTTCCGCCGCCCATACCTGGACTCCCTTCTCCCATTCCGGCCACCGGTCAGAGAGAATGCTCTTCGGAAGGAAAAAACTTTCCTCCTCTCGCGCCTCGGCAGGACAGTCCTCCGATGCGCGAAGTCCCGTCACGCGATCGATGACGATGCTGGTGCAGGCGGAGTCCGTTGTGATCGGTGGACGTTCCTCCGCAAAGAGTTCCGCTCTCCGCAATGCCAGCGGCGTGCAGGGGGCCGGGAGTCCGCCGGAAAGGAGAGAGATCTGCGGCTTGAAGAGTCCTGGAGGCAGCGGAAAGTTTTTCTCGACGTCCGGAGGGAGTATCTGGAAAGCGCGCGTCATGAATGCTTTCCAAATAGGAGCTGCCGTGACGAGAGATTCCGCCTTCTCGGACAGCGGCTCATTCGATGCATTGCCAACCCAGACCCCGGCGACAAGCGCTGGTGTATAGCCAATCGTCCAGAGATTGTCCGGCCGCCGTTCGAGGCATGCTCCTTCTTTCTTTTCATCTTTTTCTTCTTCCTTTCCATCCTTTTTCTTCTCCCTCTCCAGACATTTATTGCTCGTTCCTGTTTTCGCCGCCGCTTCCGTGCCGGGAAGCGCGAGGATGCTCTTCCAGTATTCGTTGGGGCGCGGCTCGGGATCGCTCAAAATTGAAGTGATTTGATATGCCAACCGCGCGTCGAGCACCCGTTCCGGCTCTTCGGATGGCACTTCGTAGAGGATATTCCCATTCCTGTCAAAGATGCGGCGGATACTCGCGATCGGCAAAAAATCTCCCATACCGGCGAGCGTGCTGTAGCCATGCACCATCTCCAGGAGAGGAGCTTCCGCCGCTCCGATGGCCAATGGCCAGCCGTAATCGAATATTTTTCCCTGTTCCCGTTCCCGCGCCCCCTTCTGCATTTTCGGTCCGGAGATTCCCATGCGCGCGGCAAGCTGGAGAACGGCTTCCTCGCCCCCCGCGAGGAAGAACGCCTTTACCGCGGGAATGTTGCGGGATGCCCCCAACGCACGGCGGATGCTCATGGGGCCCCAAAACTTCCCATCGAAGTTTTGCGGCTCGTCATCCCCAAATTTCGTTGGAACGTCATAGAGCACCGTGCCCGGCCCATATCCGTTCTGGAACGCCGCCGCATAGGTGAAAGGCTTGAAGCTCGACCCCGGCTGACGGGGGACGCGGGCCATATCGATTTTTCCACCGTGATCGGTATCGTGAAAATCGGCATTCCCCACATACGCGAGGATTTCCCGCGTTTTTACATCAAGAGCGACGAGTGCCGCGTTGCGCGCACCGTAGACGTTCCGCATATCTTCCATGGAATCCGCGATGGATTTTTCCGCTGCCTGCTGGAGTTCCCAAGAGAGCGTGGTTTCGATGCGGAGACCGCCGTTTTCGAGGAGGCGCTCCTCGGCATATCCCCCGAGAAGTTTTTCCACCTCGTCGCGAATCCAGAGCACAAAATGGGGGGCGCGAATATCCTCGCGATAGGGGGTAAACACGATGTGCTCCAGTTCCGCAACGGCTTTCAGGCGCTCCGGTTCATCGATGAAACCCAGCTCCTCCATCTTGCGGAGCACGACGTCCGTCCGCCCGCCGACGTAGAGACTGGTCGCCCCGGAGCCTATGGTTGTTCCGAGAAGTCCGATTGTTATCTCCTCCTCCGGAACGTCGCCGATGCGCCTGATCTCCCCGCGACGGATGTCCCGCGCCGCCCGCTCGCCCACGTCCGTTCGCACATGGGAACCGTACGGATTGAAGTACGACGGGCGCTGTGGAAGTGCCGCGAGCACGGCGGCTTGCGCAAGGGAAAGATCTTTCCCGGAAACGCCGAAGTACGTCCGGCTGGCTTGTTCGACGCCGTACGCGTTCTGTCCGAACGGTATCCAGTTGAGATAGAGCTCCAAAAGCTCTTCCTTGGTAAAGCGGCGCTCCATGATGCAGGCGAGGAGAATTTCCTTTATCTTGCGGCTGACGCGCTTCTCGCGCGTGAGAAGGGCGTTCCGGGCCAATTGTTGCGTGAGGGTCGATGCACCCTGCGATTTGAACCCACGGAAGACATTGGCAAAAACGGCCCGCGTAATGGCGCGGAGATCGACGCACCCATGCTCAAAAAAACGCTCGTCTTCAATGGCGAGCACGGCCCGCTCAACATACGGGGGAAGGGAAGTGCGAGGAATAAATGTTCGATCTTGTTCATGAAAAAGACGGTAGAGTTCGACGCCGTCACGATCCATGATGACGGTGCTCTGCGATGCGAGGAGGGAACGCGCATCGCGGACATCCGGGAGCGACCACCAGAGGAATGCGACGTAGGCACATCCCAGAAGAACGAGAATCCCGCCACAGCGCGCGGCATATCTGCGGCCTTTCCATTTCCAGCCCTTCTTCACGTGCTATAGTATGCACATGCGCGCCTTGTACGCCATGCTCCTTTTTACGGTTGCCGAAGCGGCACCATTCCTCATGCCGGGGGCGAATGTCACGCCGGCAGGTATCATTGGAAGCATCGTTGGTCTCCTGAAGGGAGTCATCGTCGCATTCTGCACCGTTATTTTTGCTCTCGGCGCCCTTTTCATGATCCTCGGCGCCGGAAAGGAGGACATGTTCCAAAAGGGGAAGACCATGATGATCGGCGGCATCGTTGGCCTCGCCGTTGTTATCGGGGCCCCTGTCATCCTTCGGATGTTCTTCAATATTTTTGGCTAGCGCTCTCGTGGCAGACTATACTGCCTCCATGTCTCCCGCTGCCCGCCAGGACCCGTCCTCGCCGTTCCTTGAACACGTAGAACGCGCGCGGATGCTCAAAGAGCAGGGGGATCACGCGCAGGCTCTCGGCCTCCTGGAGTTCTTGCTTGCAGAAGATCCCGATAATGTGGCGGTCCTCGAAGAAATCGCAGAGAACGAGTGGTGCATGGGACACGTGCATCGCGCGTATCTCGCCGCCCGCCGGACGACGGCACTGTGTGCGGAAAACGCAATGGGGAACTTCATTCTCGGCCTCGTCGCCATCCACAAGAGAGAGTTCCCCCGGGCCGTCGACGCTCTCCGTCGCGCCAATCGTTCCCAGCCGGATGCGCCGGATATTCTCCGTTCTCTCGGGTGGGCTCTCTTCCATCAAGGAGAGACCATGCAGGGTGTTGTCACCTTGGAGCGCGCTTTGAACCTGGAGGACGGAAACATCCACACGCTCTGCGACCTCGGAGAGGTCTACCTCGCGCTCCGAAATAGCGCGAAGGCGCGGGCACTCTTTCTCCGCGTTCTCGCCATCGACCCGGGCAACTCCCGCGCGCGGGAGGGGGTCGCCCGCACAGAACAGGTGGCATGTCCCGCCACGGTCTGAGATACTACGGGCATGTTGCGCGGTTCCGCATGGACAGAGTGGGGTGTTCTCCGGACATTCGTCCCCCTCCTTATTGTTCTCCAGACATGCGTTCTGCTGTTCTTCGGCATGGAGAGCGCTGAGCAGATGCTCCTCTCTCAAGAGCCGGCGCTCCTCGAACTTCGCCCAGACCATGCGGCACATGCCGCGCAGGAACTCCATGTATTTCTCCGACAGTTCCCGCCGGTTCTCCGCACGACCTACCACACGCGGGAGCAGCAGTTCCTCGCGTTGCAGGATATGTTCCCCGATGCGCGCTTCCCGGAGAGGAGCGCGTCCTCCTTCCGCGACGTACTCCTCGTCCACGTTCGTTCCCCGCGAGAGTATCGGTCGCTCCTTGGCACAGTGATGGCGGAACAGCGATGGCAGGATCTCCTTGCCCCCGGCACCCTCCTTCGTCTGGGAGAACAAGTGCAAAAAATGCAACGCTTCGCGACGGTCTTCTTCTTCCTGCGCACGGGCGCTTTGGGCCTTGCTATCCTGCTTTCCTGTGTGTTTTCCTTTCTCCGTCTCCGCAGCGCCCGCCCGATCCTCGGCCCCGATAAAGAAAACGGCCCGTTACAGGAATTCCTCGGTGCTCCGCCGCTCTCCATCATCGGTCCGGTGGCCTACCGCCTGACCGTCGTTCTCTCGGCAGGCCTCTTCCTCAGCCTGCTCGTTCTATTTTCCGCAGCCCTCCTTCTGCCCATGCAGCGCCTGACTTTTGTTCGTTTGCTCCTTGCCGAAGGCGCCGCAACGATTGTTCTTTCCGCCGCCGGCGTCCTCCTCTCCCGGCATGTCCCATTCCTCTCACTACGACGCGCTTATTCTTCGGGCAATTGACGTGGGAGAGGCGGATCGGTTCTGCATTCTCTTTACGCGGGAACGCGGCAGGCTTGCGGTCCGCGCTTGCGGCGCGCGCCGCCCGCGCAGTCGCATGGGATCCGCCCTCCTGCCTCTGCAGCGCGCGATCGTGAGCATGAAAGAATCATCTCGCTCGGCGGGTCTCGTCACGGCTGCCGTTCCCGTGGCCGGCGGCATTCCTCCGGGAAATCTGTCGGCTTTTTTCCGCGCAGAGTGCGGCATAGAACTTCTCCTGGCCCTGTTGCACGACGAACATCCTCTTCCCGATCTCTTCGATGCCACGGTGGCCTTTCTCCGGCATTCTCCGGAGGAGAATCACATTGTGATCGCGTTCGCCCTCCGCACGCTCCATATCCTCGGCCTTCTCCCCGCCACCCATACGCCTCATGCACCGGCGTTGTCTGCGCAGGAACGACTGTTCGTTGATGCGGCTCGACATTTTCCTCTGTTCCCTCTGCCGACGCTGGAAGATCCAAAGAACGTGCGCCTGCTCTGCGCTCATCTGCTCTCCGGACAGCTCATCCATCCTCTCCGTGGCGAACTCGCTTCTGCTGTTTTTGGTACGGAGGAGATGGATGCGCATCAAGGACGCGGTTCACGAGAGCGTCGGCCCGATAGTTATCTTCCCGCGGGACGAACGTGAAGACGACGGCGGGAAAATCCCGCGTGAGCGCGCGGATATCGTCGACAAAAACCTGGAGCGACGGCATGCGAATGCGATAGTCCCCGTTCAGCTGCTTCACAATCAGCTCGGAATCCAGATGACAAATGAGACGGTTGGGGTGGTACTGTCGCGCAAGGTCGAGACCCTTGATCAGGGCGCGGTACTCGGCGACATTGTTCGTCGCAACGCCGATGACTTCTGCGTGCTCCTTGAGAACCGCGCCGCGGAGGGGATCTTCAATGATGCAGGCAATAGCCGCCTGCCCCGGATTCCCGCGTGATCCCCCATCGGTAAAGAGATGGAGAGTGCCGCCGCAAGCGACGGGCGGCTCCGTTCCTTCCATATGCGCCGCCGCGAAGGCTTGTTCCATCGCTTCGGCTGCGAAGCGTTCGCGTTCGCGAATGAGAGGGAACCGCTCCGCGAGCTTGCGCTCCAATGATGCGGGAAGGCGGATCATTGTGGGAAAGTATACAGGTAGCACAATCTTGCTTCGTCAGGCAGCCCTCGCTTGCCCGACGAATCCGAACCGCGTCGGTCTGCGCTCGTGCACAGCCTGACGAAAGCGAAAAACCATGGAGTACGATGCAAAATATTAACGAGCGACGGTATCATCAAACCATTTTATAGCAGCATCAAGTTGCGGATCTCTTTTTGCATCGATGTCCTCCGGCGTGCGGTCGATGATGATATCGGGAGCGATACCTTCATGTGCAAGGTTGCGTCCGGATGGCAGGAGCCACTGCGCCGTTGTCAGGCGCAAGCTGCCACCACCGGGAAGATCGACGACTTCCTGCACCGTTCCCTTCCCAAAGCTCTTGGTGCCAATCACCGTTGCGCGCTTGTGATCCTGGAGGGCTCCCGCAAGAATTTCCGCAGCGCTTGCGGATCCCTGATTCACAAGAACGACCATGGGGAGATCCGGAAGAGCCGGACGACCCGTCACATAATGGCTGGAGAGAACGTCCCCTCTCCCCTTCACCGAAACCACCTTCCCCTGCTGCAAAAAAAGCGACGCAAGCGCAACGGCGCCATCGAGATATCCGCCGCCATTGTGGCGGACATCGAGAACGAGACCACGTACGCCCGCTTTTTTCGCTGCTCCAATCGCCGCGGTCACTTCCTTCACGGTACTGTCGCCGAATTGGTTGACGGCCACGTAGGCGATGAGTCCTCCCGGCGTGCTCTTCAGTTCCTCCTCGACGCTGGGGACATGGATATCCTCCCGTTTGATGCGGATCGTCTGTGTCGTCGCCTTTCGAAGAATGGAGAGGCTCACTTCGGACCCCTTCGGTCCGCGGATGTGGTGCACCACATCCGAGAGGCTCTTTTTGTCCGTTTCCTCTCCGTCGACCGCAATGATGACGTCGCCGGGAAGGAGCCCCGCGCGCTCCGCTGGAGAGCCGGGGAGAGGGGCAACGACAACGATTTTTCCTTCCTGGACTGTAAGTTCCGCACCGATGCCCTGGAGTTCCCCCTGAAGAGCATCGCGGAATTCCTGATGTTCCTCCGGCGTAAGGAACGTCGTGTAGGGGTCTCCGACCGCGTCGACCAGTCCGCGGATCGCCCCGATAAGCATCGTCCGTGGCTGCAGTTGCTCCGGAGCAATGTAGCGACTGAGAAGCAGGCGCCACACGTGCCAAAGAAGACTGCTGTCGATATCCCGTTCCGGATCTTCGAGGACGACATACCCCCCGCTCTCCGTGGCATTGATCATGCGCGGAAGACCATCGCCGCCGCCCAGCATTTCCCGGGAACGCCACCCGAGCTGCGCTCCCAGAATGAGCGTGATGGCCGGAAGCGCGACAAAAACGAAGATTTTCAATGCTTTTGACATTACAATGACACCCTATGCGAAACAGCGGGAAGATACCAGGCACCATGCGCGTACGGGATGTCGTGGCGCTCCTCCCGGGAGCAGCAACCCTTCTCGCAGAGTACGGTCTCCCATGCTCCGGCTGCCTCTTCGGCGGACAGGAATCTCTCGAAGAGGGGTGCCGCCTCCATGGATTTTCTACGGAAAAGGTCGATGATCTCCTGAGCGACCTCAGCGCCCTGTTCCAGTCATTGCCGCCCTCGCCCTCCACGCTCACGATTACCAATGATGCCGCGCGGGCGTTGGAGGCGACGATGACATCGCAGGGGGGACGGAAGAACATTCTGTGTGTCGGACTCGATGATGATGGACGGTTCTGCCTTACTTCTCTCCGGCGGGCACCCCCTGATGCTATGGAGCTCTCCCACGGAAAGACCTCCTCCGTACGCATTGTTACCATCCCGCTTCTTCTTCACCGCATCGGCGGGGCGACGCTCGATTACCGGGAAGGGCGATTCACGTTGGATTTGCCAAAACAAGTGGAAGGCTGCCGATAGAGTCGCCTCATCGTCTTATTTTTTTGTCCTCTCCTTCGGCATGAAATGCGTCGGACTATACAGGATGTTCGTAAGTGCATGATCGTATTCGTGGAGTTCGTCCGCCGCGAACCAGACCGCTATCTCGTTCCGGGCCTCTTCGGCGGTACCCGAGGCATGGATGAGATTGCGCAGCGGACGATTCTGGCCATTCGAGAGCGCGTAACTATCGAGGGAGAAGTCCCCGCGGATAGTGCCGGGGGGGGCGGAGGCTGGTTCCGTCGCGCCGACGAGCTTGCGGACGAGAGCGATGGATTGTTCTCCTTCGAGAACCATCGCCACGACGGGTCCGGATTGGAGGAACTCCATGAGGCCCGCCTTGATGGCCGCTCCGTACTCTTTCGCCTCGCTGTACGGAAATGCCTGTCCGAGAGCGTCATACTTCTGCTTCGCTTTCGCGAAGACCCCCTGCACCCATTCGTCCGTCAGGGTGTAGTGCCGATCAACGTCATCTCTCTTCGGCCACACCATCTTCATTCCCGCAATTTTGAGACCGACTTTCTCCATGCGCGAGAGGATATCTCCGACATGGCCCCGCTCGACCCCGTCGGGCTTAATGAGAATGAGGGTGCGTTCCATGGCGGTAGTCTCACTGCCTTCCCCGTTCGGGTCAAGCGATGAGATCGCGGAGTCTTTCCTTGTCCTTCTCCTTCCCAATCACCACAAGACGCAGCTCTTCGGGCTTCAGGAGCCGGGCTGCAAGAGCGGAGACCTGTTCCTTCGTCACGCCGTCGATTTCCCGAAAGTACTCGGCGACCGTGCGTATGGCCGGATAGAGGAGGGCTTGCTTCCCATAGAAATTCGCGCGCTCTTCGCTGTCTTCGAGCGAGAGCGTGATTTTGCCTTTGAGATATTCTTTCGCGCGGTTCAGCTCCTCGGCGGTGACACCGTCCTTCGCGCATGTCAGGTATTCCTCCCGGATGCGCCGCACCGCTTCATGGAGGCGCGACTGGTCCACGCCCGCGCGCGTCGCCAGCGAACCGGCGTCAAGATAACTATCCACTTCCGTGGCAATGTAGTAACAGAGACCGTGCGCTTCGCGGATGTTGAGGAACATGCGGGAACTCATGTTCCCGCCGAGGATGACGCCGAGAAGTTTGTGGGGAAAATGATCTGTATGTTGTGAAGGGACGCCGGGGACGCCGAGGACAAGATGCGCCTGTTCCGTCGCTTTCGTCCGGAGGAAAATCCGTTCCTTGTCGTACGCGGCAAATGGGGGGAAGGTACGGTCTTTCTTTCCGGTGATCGCGGAGAAATAGCGCTCTGCGAGCTTCTCTGCATCCTTCTCCGTGATGTTGCCGGCAAAGGCAACGACGAGATTGTCCGGCGTGTAGAGGGCTTCTTTGTGCTTCTGAAAATCCTCTTGCGTGACGGAGCGGATGACGGCCTCTTTCCCGATGGTATCCCAGCCGAGCGGATGATCGCCGTAGAGGAGCTCCTCGAAATCCCACCCCGCCCGGTACATCGGCGTGTCCTGGTACATGCGCTCCTCCTCCATGATCACCCCGCGTTCCTTATCGATTTCCTGCGGAGGAAAGGAAGCGAAGAGGAGCATGTCGGCAAGCACATCGCAGGCAAGCTCCGCGTGCTCCGCCGCCACTTTCACGTAGTACCCTGCGTACTCCTTGGCGGTGAACGCATTGAAATCGCCGCCAATGCCGTCGATCGCGACGCTCACGTCCTTCGTCGTCGGATATTTTCTCCCTCCCTTGAAGAACATGTGTTCGAGGAAGTGACTGATGCCACGCTCCCCTTCCTTCTCGTAGCGCGATCCTGCGCCCGCGAAGACGAGCACCGTGACGGACGCCGTCCCATCGCTGGGAGCCGTGAGGACAGGGAGACCGGAGGGAAGGGGGGAGAGGGAGAACATATGAGGGGTCAGGTGTCAGCTTTCAGATTCTAGGAATGCAGTAGGGGCCAAAAATTCAGGATCGCAAAAAAGAGGAAGAGGAACCCTGCCGGGAGAAAAATAACAGAAGAGAGGAGGCGGGATGGGGCGGATGGCCGCTGGAGGCTTCGTTCGATGCTGATGCCCCCGTACGTGAGTCCGGCAAGAAGCAGCGGAAGATCACCTACCTGGAGCCACCACAGTGGCCAGGTACCGGCAATTTCATTGCGGAAGAGCATGTACGCAAGCGCAAACGTCAGTCCGAGAACAAAAAAGAGAACGGCGCTGATGCGATGGAGGACATGCATGGAAAAAGAGTAGCGTATTTTCACGCATCCTCCATCCCCCGTTCGTATTCTCCCCACTGCGCCAGTCCGTTGAGGCGGGCGCGCTTGAGGAAGGCCGCCTGCGCCGCCGGAACATTGGCTGCGTTTCCACCCCAAACCTTGAGGGCGTCGTCCTGGAGGGCACGACCGTAGCTGAAGGAGAGCGTCCAGGGAGCCTGCGTGCTCTTCGCTTCCCGAGCGCAGGCATTCAGGTTCTCGGTAGCCTGGATGGCATTCTGTCCGCCGGAGAGAAAGACGATGCCGGGAACTTGTGACGGGATGGCATTGCGAAAGACCTTGAGCGTTTCGGCGGCAACGATGTCCGGAGTGTCTTTCCTGCATTCCTTCCCGGAGAGCACCATATTGGTTTTGAGGATGGTGAGAGCGGGGTCCACATGCTGCGCTTCCATGCATGCGTAGAGCATGCGGAGCGTCCGTTCGGTCGTCGCGGCGCACCGGTCCAGCGCGTGGGCGCCGTCCATGAGAACCTCCGGCTCGCAGATGGGGACGAGACCGCACTGGAGCGACCAGGCCGCCTGCTCCGCCATCCCATGCATGACGTAGTCGAGGTAGGCGTCGCTCGGGGGGGGATCCACGAGAATGACCTGGCGCCACTTCGTGAAGCCGAGCGTTCCGGCGCTCCGGTCAATGTACTCCCGCAGACGTTTCCCCAAGCCGTTCAGCCCCCGCGTCACGGTTTGCGGGCACAAGAAGGGATGTTCTTCCTTGCCCTCGTCCGTCTTGATGCCGGGGATCACGCTGCGGTCGTGAATGCACTGCGCGAAGATGGCGCCGCTCCGACTCTTCTGATCGATGGTTTCGTCGTAGAGAATGACGCCGCTGATGGAACGCTCGTACCCCTCCGCCGTAAAAAGCATGTCGCGGTACGCGCGGCGGGACTCCTCTGTGCTTTCGCACTGAATGCTCGCGAAGCGCTTCTTGATCGTGCCGGATGATTCGTCCGCCGCGAGGATCCCCTTTCCGGTGGCAAGAAGCGCGCGGGCTATCTTTTGGAGCTTGGGCGTATCCGGGGTCATTGGAAAGAAAGAAAACATGATCAGTGTAGCAGGGCGCCAAAACGCCACTTTATGCCTGTGGCAAGCTGTAGATTGTGCTTGACATATTCGTGAATAGGAAGATAATGCTGACAGCTTATTTCCTTACCCACTGTTGTTATGGCTCTCCGCCAACCAGAAAACGGCACCTACGATGTTCCTGAAAGTGAAGAGCAATACAATGGACCAGAGGGCGATCTCAGCCCGGAGATGGCGGAAATTCGAAGAAGTGTCGAGGATGAACTCGACATAGACGAATAAGGAGCTCCTCAGAGCTGCCCCCCAAGCCGGGGGGCTTTTTTATTGTGCCAGGCCCTTGCCTCCGCCACCAAAGATCATGTAGAGTCTCCTCAGTCAGCTATCTTGCACTGTCCCCTCTATGGGAACGGTGCTGTATTCTTAATTCCTCCCGTGCGTGCCTCCTTCATAGCGGCCATCAACCAAATCTGCTCCGAGAAGAGCGTGAAGCCCGAGCAGGTCCTCGAGGCGGTGAAACAGGCCATCGCGACCGCCTACCGGAAAGATTACGGTAACAAAGAGCAGGAACTCCGCGTGGAATTCGAGGAGGGGAAGGACATGCCCACCATCCTCATGGTGAAGGAGGTCGTTGCCGACGTGGAGAATGAGAACATCGAGATCTCCCTCCGCGACGCAAAGCGCGTGAAACCCGACGCGGACATCGGCGACGAGATCACCGTCGACGTGACCCCGGAGGGTTACGGGCGCATCGCGGCGCAGGCGGCGAAGCAGGTCATCCTCCAGAAACTCCTGGAAGTGGAGAAGCAGAGCCTCTATGAGACATTCAAGGGGCGCGAGAACGAACTGCTCACGGCGACGGTGACCAAAGCCGACCCGAACTGGGTCACGCTGGAAGTCGATGGGATGGCGGTCTCTCTCCCGTGGAAGGAGCAAATCCCCGGCGAGCACTACTACACAGGAAAGCGCATCCGCGTGTACCTGGACAAGGTGGAACTTACGGGGAAGGGGCCGCAGCTCCGCATCTCCCGCACGCACCCCCACCTCGTGAAGAAGCTCCTCGAGCTCGAGATCCCCGAAGTGCGCAACGGCGACGTCGAGGTGATGGCCATCGCCCGCGATCCGGGCTTTCGGAGCAAGGTTGCGGTACAGAGCAAAGACGAGCGCATCGATCCCATCGGGGCCTGCGTCGGCCAGAAGGGCGTCCGCATCCAGACAGTCATGGAGGAACTGAACGGAGAGCGGGTGGACATGATCGAGTGGTCCGAAGATCCGATTCGCCTCATTTCAACCGCTCTCCAGCCCGCGGCGATTTCCGCCGTCATCATCGTGAATGAGCGGGAATACGTCGATGACATGGGCCGCCGCATCAAGAAACGCGCCGCCGTCTTCGTGGAGGAGGCACAGCGGCCGATGGCCATCGGCAAGAAGGGGCAGAACATCCGCCTCGCCTCCGAGCTCTCCGGCTTCGAGCTCGACATGTACAACTACGAAGAGTTGCCCGCCTTCCAGACAAAACTCGCGCAGGTTCGAGGAGAAGCAATTCCTGAAGAAACCGAAGTAGTAGAGGAGGCTAAAGCAAAGGATGGCGCCGAGGGAAAAGAAGGTACCGACGGTACAGAGGTAACCGAAGGGGCCGAGGTAGGAAGAGCAAAGGACGCGTAGCCAGGCTGCATTCATTTGCCCGATGCATCCGAACCGCATCGGGCAGCATTCATGCAGCCTGGCAAAGCGCAAAACGGTATGCTCCAGTAGTGAGATTGCCCTCCCTCCCCTTCATCGTCCTCGATACCGAAACAACAGGCCTCTTTCCCAGGGTCCACAAGATTATCGAACTTGCCCTCGTGCGGGTGGAGAACGGGAAAATCACCGACGAATACGAACAGCTGTACGACATGGATGACGACATTCCGCCACATGTGCAGGTTCTCACGCGCATTCATCCGGAGGATCTCGGTGGCAAGCCGAAATTCACGGAACACCGCGAGGAGATCCGCAACCTGATGGGGGAAGATACTCTCCTCCTCGGCCAGAACCTCGGGTTCGATCTCGATATGCTCCGCGCGGAGGGGCTCGACCTTCGGGAATATCCATGGATCGATACGTCGATGCTCGCCTCCCTCGTCTTCCCGGAACTTGCGAGCTACTCCCTCGGATACATGAGCACGGTCCTGCGCCTTCGCCACGATCCGGTGCACCGGGCCCTCGGGGACGTTCGCGCCACACTCGAACTTTTTGGACGAATCTGGGAACACATCGAAAAACTCCCCATCGAACACCTCAACATACTGCGAGAAACATTCCTAAAGAGTACAAACGGCTACCAACGCCTCGCGGAAGCGCTCCCGCATACCTCCCAAGCACGGACCCTTCCCTGGTCGCTGCCAGCGAAAGAGGACATCGCACATGATGCACAGCCGTTCGCCATCCCCCCTGCGGCTCCGGGGACCGTCACTCTCCTCGAGGACACGCTCGATCCACACGGACTCCACCATCTCATGAATACACTGCGAAACGCCCCGCAGGGAAAAACCACATGGATCGCCGTAAAAAATCTTGAGGCGACCCTGCGGCGCCTCCGCCCCCCCGCAAACGTCCGCGTCCTCCATCCTCCTTTCCTCCTCCTCGACTCCGAGGCCGCCGAACGTTTGCAGGAACAGAACGCATTTGCCGCCGACGAAGCAACACTTGCAGTCAAGCTCCATTGGTTCCCCGCGCGCGTTCGGGAGGATCTCCCGATCCACGGCGGGGAACGCGACGTGTGGAACGGAAAACTCGCCTGTACCGATGCGTCTCCACTCTATACCGCACAGTTTGAGGATGCTCCTCCGGTCATCCTCCTTGATCACCGGCAACTCCTCCATTTCCTCGCACACCCGGAGCACTCCGCGCACGCAGCTCTCCATCCGGATCACATGATCGTCGTCGACGATGCCTCCATGCTCGAGGACACGGCGACGAAAGCCTACGGGTACCACGTCACCGTGAGCGATCTCCGAGCCGCATCCGTGGGACACCCTGCCCTCACCAAGTTCACCGATCTCCTTGAGCTCTGGGTCGAGAAGGTGCGCGGCAATGATGATGTCCACCTCCTCAACGAACGCGATTTCACACGGAAGGAGACAAATGGCATCCGTGAACAACTCGCAGGTCATGCGGGAGATACATCTCTCCCCCCGCGTACGCGGGAGCACCTGCGATCTCTCGCCGCCATCCTCCGTGAGGATCATGGAGCGCGCCTCACGTGGATCGAATGTCGCCAGAACAAAACGACCCTCCACGCCGCGCCGGAACATACCGCCGAACTTCTCCATCAAAACCTCTTCTCCCGCTTCCCGACGCTCCTCCTCTCACCTCCCGGTTTCACAGCCCTCCCGGAAATAACCTCAGGAAACCCGGCGGTCCACCCATCCTCCCTCCCGCCAACCCTCCTCCACATCTCCTATCCAGAAGACGCCAACGTAGCAGCCATTCTTGAGAATCCCCCTCCAGGAAAAACGGTCCTCCTCCTCCCGAGCAAGCGCATCATCGAAGAACAGTTCGTTCGCTTCACGGAACGTCTCGAGAAA
>CAZWCH010000007.1:0-17989 GCA_964632925.1 uncultured Candidatus Peribacteria bacterium | reverse complement strand
CTCTCCTGCTTATCTCTCCCCGAGGGAAAGTCCAGGATGTGGTGGACCCATACACGTTCTTCCACACAAGGCATTCTCCGGATACGATAACAACATGGCAAACAGAAATCTCTCCGATGCAAAAACTGAGCGGAAGCGTGTCACCCTGAGCGGAGACGAAGGGCGACACAGTCGCTTGCCGACGTGATGGTTCGTCTACGCTCACCATGACACGTCGGTATTTTTCAGAGGTTCCTTAACTAGTGCGGCGGCGGGTGGTCTTTGCTCTGTTGGCCACGTTGTTGCGTTTTCAGGTGCCGGAGGAGGAAGACGAACGTGATGAGGAGGGCGATGACGAGGAGGGCGAAGATGGCCTGGAGGACGAGCGAGAGGATGCGGGAGAAACCAGCAATGGCCCGGCCGGATTCCTGCACGCGCTCGACGACCTGCCGGGAGGCTCCTTCGATGGCGCCGGAGCTGAGGAGGGGGAGCGTGGGAAATGACGCGGCGCTCGCGCCGGTAGCGGGGAGAATTCCCGTGCCGGTCAGCATCGTTCCCGTCTCCGTAGCGGAGGAGGGTTCCACAGGGAGCGCGGCGGACGATGCGATGCCATCGCTGCGGCGGAGATCCAGCGTTCCCGTGATGGGGATCGTTTTCGTAAAGGAAAGGGAGACGTGGAGAGAGTCCGGTTTGTAGGATCCTTTTCCCTGGAAGGGGGTTTGATCGTACGTGCCGTGGAACGTGAAATCCTCCGCCGTGCCTCCGATGGTGATGGGGATGGAGGACGTTTGTCCGTCATAGTTTCCGGAAACGGTGAGAGTTTCCCCCTTTTTCGCCGCCCGCGCGTCGACGGTTTTCCCGAGGATCGTTCCTTGTGCCTGGAGGAGAGGATCGGAGAGGGAATGATGGACGGTCAGATCAACCGTGTTGCCCTCCTGCGCGCACTGGAAGATGCGCTTTTCCTCGTCTCCCCATACGGAACACCGCAGGGGATAGTGAACCCAGAGAGCGCCGATGGAACCCTGCCATTCTTCGTGCTCCGCCGGCGGCTCGAGGAGAAAGGCGCGTCCCGGGAGGAAAAGGAGAACGCTACCGAGGAGCAGGGGAACCATGCGAAACATGCGGTGCCATGGTAACACAGGACACGTCACGTCGTGCACGCCATCGAATTGTTTTTTCTGCACCACTCATGGATAGCCTCATCGCGACGCCTGCGGGCGGCGTGGAGATCATCGATGAGTTTTCTCGTGTGTTCCCGGAGCGCGGCGATCTGCTTTTTCTCGAATGCGCGGGCCGCCTCGTGGCGGCTTGCGCGCTGTTCCTTCGTGAGGGACGGGTAGGCGCGGAAGTGCTCTTCCAACTGGGCGGCGATGCGGACGCGAAGAGCAAGCTTCTGGCGCTCCAGAGCGAGTTGGAGGGGAATGATTTCCTCATTCTGCGCGAAGCGCATATTGGTTTCCAAAAGATCCTCTTCGAGAGTTTGCGGTGGGTCCGGCATTGCCAGGAGGTCGCGGATGATGCGCCCCCCCGCCTCTTCGGGGGATTCTTCCTGCGGCGGGGGCTTGGGCCGTACCATGACCCGTCATGATAATGGAGGAGGAATGTGAGGTAAAGTTGACATTCTCCCTCCAAAGAGGAATGGTCGGATGATGGGTATTCAATGGATAACCCGTGTGTGCGGAGAGCGGAGGATGCGGCGCGTGAGGAAGAGAACGACGGCGAGCGCCGCGAGGAAGGATACGCCGAGGGGGATGCCTGTTTCCGGGTTCCGAAAAGGCTTGGTGCGAGGCAGGAGCGAGGCAGGAGCGGCGTCGGCAGGCGGCGTGGTTGGTGTTGCCGCAACGAAAGGATTCTGGGGGAGGGGAGGGGAAGGTGGTGGTGGGGGCGGGGTGGGAGCGGGAGACGTTCGCGCGTCCTCGATGCGTATGGTTCCGGAGATGGTTGGGTCGGTGAGGGAAATATAGGAGTGTTCTCCCGGCCGGTTTTCCGCGGAAATGATGGCGCGAAATTCTTCCTCCGGAAAAATCGCGGTGGAGTACAGGAGTCCGTCGTCGGTCTGGAGCGTATCGGAAGAGAGGATATGCGGCTTTGTATCGGAGTTCTTCCAGGTGATGGTGGCGCCGGGGGCAATGGTGATGGAGGAAGGGTCTGTGTGGCCGGGGGCGATGCGGATGGAGACGGACGGTTCCGTGAGTTGTCCCACAAGGGAGGGCGTGCCCTGGAGGAGGATGGCGCCGACGAGGAGGACGGCGACGGTGGAGACGCCGACGATGGCCGCCGGGCGGCGGGATCCGGATGCCTGACTGATGGGAATGCGCACCGCCTCTTTCCGGGGTGGGTGGGAGGGGGAGGCATCCGTGCTTTGCCAGTGGGGGTGGATGATGGTCATGGGAGCCGGGAGGCGATGCACTGCCTGCGGCAGGCGAGAGCGGTCCCGACGCCTGCGGAACCGAGGAGGATCAGGAGGAGGATGGACGGCGTGCCGGTGTGCCCGGCCAGGTCGCGCTGGGAATTCGCGCGCGGGCGGCTCTGTTCCATGATGTTTCCCCGCAAAGGGGCGCTCGATGAGCCGGGCTTGCCGACGATGACCGTCGCCTCCTGGTTGAATGCCGTTTCCGTCTGCGCGTCCGCGACGCCCCGCACGGCGAAGAAGTACTGGGTATTCTGGGGGAGGGAGCGGAGGGTGAGGGACGTGGTGGCGCTATCCATACTCCGGCGCTGCACGTACTTCCCGGAAACCGTTCCGTAGTACAGGTTGTAGCCGATGAGCCGGGAGGACGGGAGCGGATCCCATGCGAGGAAGACGGAACTCCCCTCCGTCGTCACGCGGAGATTCTGTACCTGGAGGAGGGTGAAGACGCCTTCCGGTTTATCGGCGGCGGGCGGGACGGGATTCTCCCGGGTGGGGGAAGCGGGCGGATTGTCTGTGGGAGACAGGAGAGCCGCCTGCATGTTTGTACCTTCTTTCCGCAGGCGGATGAGTAGTTGTCCGAGAGACGACGGGTTGAGGATGCCCTGTTCGAGGAGACCGGAGCCGCGGAAGATGCCGGTGTGATGTTCCGGCAGGGGCCCCGCGTCGTAGAAGCTCAGCGTTGTGCTCGCAGTCGGTGCGGAGAGGACGCGCATCTGCAGCCGGGCGACGAGGATGGTCTCCTCGGTCCGTCCTCCGGCGTCGGTGCTTGCGTTGAGCTTCACATATCCCTCCTCTGAAGAGAAACCGTCTTCCCCCGGGGAGGGGAGGGGGAACGCGTCCGCGAGAGAGAGGAGCGTCCCTTCGAGAATGGTTGGGTCATAGGCCAGCCATGCGCGGACGCGTCGGATCTCCTGACGGAGGGGGTTTTTGAGGATGATATCCATGTCGAGCGTCTCTCCGGTGGCGAGGAGCGGTGTTTCCTGTGTCATGGGATCGCGCGCGGAAAAGAGCGCGCAGGGATCTGCGATGCAGTGCGGACGGAGCAGGAGTGTCGGCCCGGCCTCCTGTGCTCCCGCGGTGAACGGAAGGAGGAAAAGGTAAGAGAGTGAGAGCCGTGCGAGGGCCACTCTAACGGGCAGCCAGGGTTTGGAGGAGGCGAATGGCATCGTCGATGGTCACTTGCCCGTCAGCATTGGGATCCACCCGGAGGTGGTGTGCGGTGGTTTGCGCATCACCGCGGACGATTGCAAGGATTTCGATGACGTCCTGCAGATTGACCGTCCCGTCGTCATTCATGTCGCCTTCCCGCGCGGGGCCGTCCGCCTGGAGGGAGGCGATGGGGGCGATGTCGCCCGCGGTATGGATGCCGAGGGCGAAGGAAGCGACGATGCTGAGGCCGCCGAGAGCCGCAATCCGGATGCCGCGGAGAAGTTGGTGTGGTTTTGCAGGCATTTCGCTTCATTATAGCTGTAAATGTGTGTGCGGGCAAAGGGAAGAATATTGCAGTGAAGCTGTAGTTATGTTATAACAAATGGAGAGTGGCCGGGGTGTATGCTTCAATGAGTATGAGTCTGCCGGCGAAAACATTGCAGAATGTCATCTGTTTTACGGGGGAAAACTCCTTTGCGTGCCGCGAGGAGCTGCGGCGGTGGAGGGAGCGGTTTCTGGAAAAGTACGACGCGCACAATTTCCTTGTTCTCGATGGGGCGGATCTCACGGTCCGCGCGCTGCTCGACGAAGTCGGGGTGGCCCCTTTCCTGGCGGAACGGCGGCTGGTGTTTGTGCAGGGAATTCCGCGTTTCTCCCGCGAAGAGATGGAAGCGCTGCTTGTCAACATTCACCCCGATGTCGTTCTGGTGTTCGTGGACAAGTCGCCGGATCGGCGGTTCGGAGGAGTCAAAATGCTCCTTACACTTGCGACCGTCCATCACTTTCCTCCTCTTCATGGAGCGAAGCTTATGGCATGGATGCGGAGCATTCCTGCATCCGCTGGGCTCCGCATAGAGGAAGAAGCACTCCGTGCGCTGATAATATGCTGCGGAGAGGATCAGGAAAGCCTGTACCACGAGCTGAAAAAGCTGTCGCTCTTTGCGGGAAGCGGCACCATCACACGCTGTCATATTGAGGCGGTGGCTGTGGCGAATGCCGATGACGGAATGGTGCGGCGTCTGGGGGAGTTGATGGGCGGGGAGGATCCCTGCAAAGCTCTCCTGCACATTCAGGAGCTTCTTGAGCGGGGAGAGAATCCCTTCCGTCTTTGGAATGCTCTCCTCTGGATGCTTCGTTCCATCGTCCAGGCAACCATTCTCACCGCCGCGCGGTCGAAAAAGATGCTCCGACTGCGGGACGTTCTACGGTACGCGCTCGACGCCGATCGTTACCTCAAAACAGGGGAATACCGCGCAAGCGCGACGGAGCCGGGAGAACTTCTTGCGCTCGTCGATCAATTGGTCCTCCGCATTGCGGAGGCGACGGGAAAGGGAACTACGAAACCTTGAGGATTTCGTAGTGCGCGGCTCCGGCGGGGGTTTGCACCGCCACGGTCTCCCGGCGACGTTTGGAGATGACGGCTTTCCGGATGGGGGATTCGTTGCTGATTTTATGGGAGAACGGGTCGGCTTCCGTGGCACCGACGATCGTGTAGGTTTCCGGCTCACCGTCGTCGGCGATATTGCGGATGGTGACGCTGGAGCCGATGTTGACTTCCTTTCCATGCTGGATATGCGTCCCTTCAGCAATGAGTTTGGCATTCTTTATTTTCTGCTCGAGTTCGATGATGCGGCCTTCAACGAATGCTTGCTCATTCTTCGCCTCCTCGTACTCGGAATTTTCCGAGAGATCGCCGTAGGAAATGGCCTCTTTGAGGCGATTTGCGACTTCGCGACGGCGGACGGTCCGGAGGAGCTGAAGCTCCTCTTTCAAGTGCTTGAGCCCTTCTTTGGTGACCAACGTTTGATCACCATCGCCGTCGCCCGAGGGCGGGTTTGCGGTACTGGAACTATCCATGGACACAAAGTGTAGCGTTCTGTGCGGGAGTCCTCAAGGGGTTTTCCGTAAGCAGATCCGGCCAGGGGAGGATGGGGAGAGAGGCTGGTTGTTCATGGGTAATGGCCTCGACGATGCGTTTGACGAGCTGGACGTTCGTCAGGAGCGGGATGCCGCGGTCTGCGGCGATGCGGCGGAGCGCGTAGCCATCCGTGCGATCGCGGCTGAGGGGATGGAGAGGAATGTTGACGATGAGGTCGAAACGGCGGCCGGCGATATATTCCGTAATATTCGGCTGGCGGGGCTCGGAAATTTTATAGACGAGGGCGGAAGAAATATTCCTATCCTTGAGGAAGGCGTGGGTGTTCTGCGTGGCGAAGAGGGTGAAGCCCGCGTTGGCGAGGATGGAAATGCTCGGCAGGAGCTCCAATTTGTCTTCCAGTGTTCCGATGGTGAAGAGGATGTTTTGGGCGGGCGGACGGAAGGCGGTGGAGAGGAGGGACATGAGGAGGGCCTGTTCCGCTGTGTGTCCGAAGCATCCCACTTCTCCGGTGCTTGCCATTTCCACGCCGAGCCGCGGGTCGGCTCCCTGCAATCTCCCGAAGCTGAACTGCGGCGCTTTGACGGCGACGACGTCCAGATCCGTCGTCTGGTACCGGTGGTTGCGCGGGGCGACGCCGAGGAGTGCCTGCGTCGCGAGTTGGGCGAAATTCACGCCGGTGACTTTACTCACGAAGGGGAACGTCCTGCTGGCGCGCAAGTTGCATTCGATGACCTTGAGGCGGTTCTCCTTCGCGAGGAACTGGATGTTGAACGGGCCGGAAATGCGCAGGGCGTTCGCGATGGTTGTGCCGACACTCTTCATCTGCCGGAGCGTTGCGACGGTGACTCTCTGGGGCGGAAGGACGATGGTGGCGTCGCCGGAGTGGACGCCGGCGTGCTCGATATGTTCCCCGATGGCGTAGGCGAGGAGCTTTCCATCCTCGGCGACGCCGTCGAATTCGATCTCCTTTGCATGCTCTTCAAACTTGGAGATGACGACGGGGGCATCGGTGCCGACACGCGCGGCGTTGGCAATGTAGGAGAGGAGATCCGCGCTCGAATAGACGACGGCCATGGCGGATCCCGAGAGGACGTAGCTCGGACGGACGATGACGGGATACCCGACGCGCGCGGCGAACGCCGCGGCGCAGTCCGGCTCGGAGAACTCCTGCCACGCTGGCTGGTCGATGCCGTGCCGATCGAGGAGCGTGCTGAATTTATGGCGATCTTCCGCCCGGTCGATGTTCGCGGGATCGGTACCGAGGATCGGCAGGCTTGCGCTGGCGAGCTTCTTGGCGAGGGAATTCGGGATTTGTCCTCCCATGGATACGACGATGCCGATGGGGTGGAAGAGGGCGGCGATGTCGCGAACCCGTTCTTTGGTGAGTTCTTCGAAGAAGAGCGTCGAGCATTCGTCGTAGTCGGTGCTGACAGTTTCGGGATTGCTGTTGATCATCGCGACGGCATACCCCTGCCGCTCAAGTTCGTGCGCCGCCTGCACGCAGCACCAGTCGAATTCCACGGAGGAGCCGATGGAGTAAGGGCCGCTGCCAAGAACGATAATGCGTTTCGGAGAGCTTTCAGCTTTCAGCTTGCAGCTTTCAGGAGACAATATTCGTTGTTTTTCTTCAGCACCTGACACCTGACACCTGACACCTGACACCTGGAAGCAGACATCATCCTCCGTTCCATGGTACGTCAGGTACAGGTAATTCGTCTGTGCCGGGAACTCTCCTGCCAGCGTGTCAATCTGCTTCACTGCGGGGACGATCCCTGCCTCGATCCGCAAAGAGCGAATGTCCTCCATGGTTCTTCCCGTGAGGGCGGCGATCCCGGCATCGGAGAAACCCGCGCGCTTTGCGCGGAGGAGAAGTTCTTCCTGTGGAAAACACCGCGTGTCATGGTGAGCCCGTCGAACCATCGCGCGGTGTCGCTCTTCGACGAGCTCAGAGTGACACCGCGGCGGGAATGAGGGAATAGCAGCGATCTCTTTTGCGAGCTGGACACAGTACTGAATGCGTTCCAAAAACCAGCGGTCGATCTTCGTCAGGGCAGCCACCCGTTCCACGTACCATCCCTGCGCGAAGGCATCAACAATGGCGAAAAGCCGCTGCGGGGTGGGACAGGCGAGCGCGTTCGCGAGGTCGGCGAAATGGAAAGGATAGGGGAAGAGCCCATCCGCGCCGATGTTGAGCATGCGCACGGCTTTTTGGAGCGCTTCCTCAAAGGTGCGACCGAGGGCCATGACTTCCCCGACGGACTTCATTTCACTGGTGATGTTCTGTGCCACATGAGGGAATTTCTGGAGATCCCAGCGCGGCATCTTGAGAGCGACGTAATCGAGCGCCGGCTCGAAATCCGCGCACGTGGTGCGTGTGATCGCGTTCGGGAGCATGGGGAGCGTGTGGCCGAGGGCAATCTTTGCCGCCACGAACGCGAGCGGATATCCCGTCGCCTTGGAAGCGAGCGCGGAACTCCGGGAGAGCCGCGCGTTCACTTCGATCACGCGGTACGTGCGCGAGCGCGGATCAATGGCGTATTGGATGTTGCATTCCCCGACAATGCCGAAGTGGCGGACGACCGTCTGGGCGACGGTGCGCAGGAGATGGTATTCGGCGTTGTCGAGCGTCTGACTGGGGGCGACGACGATGGATTCCCCCGTATGGATGCCGAGAGGGTCCACATTCTCCATGTTGCAAACGGTGATGCAGTTGTCCGCGCGATCGCGGACGACCTCGTACTCGATCTCCTTCCATCCCGTGAGGTCTTCCTCGATGAGGACGGTGGGGGATTCCACGAAAGTCTTCTCGAGGAGCGCGCGGAGTTCCGTTTCATCCCGCACCCGTCCGCTCCCTTTACCGCCGAGGGCGAACGAGCCGCGGACGAGGACGGGATAACGGAGCTCCGCCGCGGCACGGAGCGCTTCCGCGATAGTCCGGCAGCAGAATGACCGCGGCGTGTGGATGCCGACGGAAGCCAACGCTTCCTTAAAGAGGGCGCGATCCTCCGTCCGGCGGATGGCATCGATCGGCGTGCCCAGAACGCGGATTCCCGTCCGCTCAAGCACGCCCGCGTCCGCGAGCTGGATGCCGCAATTGAGGGCGGTCTGTCCCCCGAAGCTGAGCGCGATGGCATCCGGACGTTCCTGCGCGATGACCCGCTCGACGAACGCTGGGGTGACGGGGACGAAATACACGCGGTCCGCGAGGCCCCAGCTCGTCTGGTTCGTCGCGATGTTCGGATTCACGAGAATCACGCGCTTTCCCTCTTCCTTGAACGCTTTGATCGCCTGGCTTCCCGAGTAATCGAATTCCCCCGCCTCGCCGATCTTGAGGGCGCCCGATCCCAGGAGGAGGATCGTGCGGATACTGGAAAAATTGTCCCCCTGGCCCGTGGGGCCACTGGGGGTGGCGGTGCAGGAATCGCGCATGTCCGGCAGAGACTAGCGGTCGGTCCGAAGGAAGGCAATGCGGAATTGGGCTGCACAGAGCGCAGACTGATGTAGTTCGGATTCGATCGGGCTAGCGAGCGCAGCCCAGTTTCACAGGAACGTCATTCTCCATTTTTCTAAGAACCTGATCCATAACGGCGATCCCCGTGTCGATCTCCTTCTCTGTAATGTTGAGGGGGGGGATGACCCGGACGGAGCTCGGGCCGCACCCGAGGAGGAGGAGTCCGCTCTCGAAGCAGCGGTGGACGAACGCGTCGCGCAAGGCAGGCGCCTGTTCCCGCGTCGAGCGGTCGCCGACAAATTCGATGCCGACCATGAGACCAATGCCGCGGACGTCTCCGATTGTCCGGTGTCTCTGGAGGAGGGAGAGGAGTTGCCTTTGGAGGTATGTCCCCATGGCCTGACAATGTTCCAATACCCCCTTCCCGGTGAGTTCATCGATGGCCGCGAGCGCGGCGCGGCATGCGACGGGGTTTCCGCCGAAGGTGGAGGCGTGCGCGCCGGGACCCCAGCTGTCCATGACCTCCGCTTTTGCAATCGTCGCGCCGAGCGGGAGTCCGTTCGCGATGCCTTTCGCGAGGGTGATGAGGTCCGGCTCGATACCGTAGTGTTCCAGGCAGAACATGTTCCCGGTCCGTCCCATCCCCGTCTGCACTTCATCCGCGATGAAGAGGATGCCGTGCTCTTCGCAGAGGCGTTTCAGTTTCTGTACGTACCACAGGGGAGGAACGAGGTAGCCGCCCTCTCCCTGGATCGGCTCCATGATGACCGAGGAGAAGAGTTTCGGGTCGCGTTCACGGAAGAGCGTCGCGGCGAGGGTGTCGAGGTGGTCGACGTTCTCTCCGCGGTAGGTGTTCGGATAGGGGATGTGCTCGACGCCGGGGATGACCTTGAACCATTGCCGCTGGTGGGGGCTGCTGGCGGTGCAGGCGAGAGAGCCGGCAGTCCGCCCGTGGAACGCGCCGTAGAATGCCAGCGAATGCGGGCGCTGCCCGCGGAAGTAGTGCTGCGCGAGCTTGATCGCGCACTCGACCGCCTCCGTGCCGGAGTTGCTGAGGAGCACCTTCTTTGGCGTGGCGCCGGGGGCGAGGGTGGCCAGCCGCTCGCAGAGTTCGCTATATTCGGGGTGCGTGAAGTCCGCGTTGGACATGTGGAGGAGCCGGTCCACTTGATCGTGGATAGCGGCGTTGATGCGGTCGTGACAGTGACCGAGCATCGTCACGGCGATGCCCGTCGTGAAGTCGAGGTAGCGGTTGCCGTCGACGTCGAAGACGTGCACGCCCTGTCCGTGACTCACGACGAGCGGATACGCTTTCGGGAGAGAAGGGGAGACGTACCGCGCCTCGCGTTCGAGTACTTCGCGAGCGCGTGGGCCGGGAGGAGTGACGAGAATGTTTGGCTCTGTCTCAGACATAGGAGGAGCATGAAATCACAATTATGAAGGAGAGTAAAGCCAATGTGGTTGTCAGAAGCACGAGTAAAAGACAAAATCACTACCGATGCGCGCAGCAATTCTGCTGGCGCAGGTCATACTTCCCCCTCACTCTATGGGTTCCCGTTCTTCCGTAAAGATGTGGCAGCAGCGCTTCACCGATGCCAAGTTTCTCCTGAGCGCCGTGACGATCCTTGCGATGCTCGCACCGGATATTGCCTCTGCTGCAGTGTACCGGTATTGGAAGGGCGCTTCTGGCGACGACTGGAATGTCCCATGCAACTGGTCGTGGTCGGAGACGGGGGACAACTGCGTTGTCGGGCCGCCGACGGGGTCGGGGGTCGCGGTCTTCACGAGCAACATTGGTACGCGCGGTTCAGGGAGCAACGTCATCATCAGGGCGAACATCGGGTTAGGGGGGATAGTCCTCGCTCCGAGCTTCACGGGAAGAGTGCTGACGGCGACGGGGAGAATTGTCCTCCGTGGCACGGGGGTGCGGATCGGGAGTGGACGCCTCCAGCTGGGGACGGGATCAGTGCTCTCCACGTCGGGGAGCATCGTGATGACGGGGGGCATTCTCAGTAATTCTTCGAGGATCAGCCGACTGCGTCTCTCGGGAAGCCTTCTCCACCACGGTGGAGCTCTCAGCTACTCGGGGGGTATCGTGTTCAACAACGACCACGCGGATCAGACGCTGCGGACGACGATCAACGAGACCGTTTCCGCGACGTACAAGTACGCGAAGGCGACGCTCTCGGGTGTCACCCTCTTTAACACGGCAGGCACGACCGCCGGCGATCTCCTTATCACGGGGGCGACGCTCCGCCTGAAGGGCCTGACCGTCACGCGGGGGAATTTTGATCTGGCACGCTATGGCGTCAATCTCTCCCTGAGCGGCTCCATGGATATCGCAAGCCATGCGCAGGCGGGCCTCAGTGCGAGCACGCAGACAATCGCGCTCTCCGGGAGTATTCAGAGAGGATCGAGCGGATACGTAAACTTCTCCGGTGGGACGCTCATGCTGAATGGAGGAGTGAGCAAGAGGCAGGCGATCGCCGCCAACAACACGAAGGTGGATCACTTGACGGTGACGAAGGCGAGCAGTGGAATCCTTGTCGATAACCTCACCGTCCTCGGCGCCGTGACCATCAATACGGGCTCCCTCCTCGCCTTCGGTGCGAATACCCTCTACGCGACGGGTTCCTCCATCGTGAACTACGGGACGATCAATGAAGATACGGGGAAGCTTGTTCACACCGGTTCGAACTTTGTCGTCGGCAGCAGTTCCTATGCCCGGCAGCAGCTCTTCTACAACGGGGATACGGTGTACTTCACGCTCACGGATGCGGACGAGAACATCGTGGGAACGGCGGCGGACACTCTCACGATCACCGTGACTCTCGTTGCGGGAGGGACGACGCGGGATACCGAGACGGTGACGCTCACGGAGACGGCGAAGGAGTCCGGCATCTTCCGCGGCTCCATTCTGACGGCGAACCAGACGGCATCGAGCCAGAACGGGACGCTCGGCTACACGGCGGACGCGGATATCAGCGCCATCTATACCGATGCGCAGGATGCCCTTACCAACGGCGACGGAGGTGTCTTCCAGGTGACCGGCGGCTCCTCGACGGCGGCGGGCGGCGGCAGTGGCGGAGGAGGCGGCGGAGGCAGGCGGGTCGGCGCCTCTGCTCCGGTGCAGACGCCGAAGAAAACGCCGCCTCCGGTGCGGAGAGTTATAAAGCAAACGGTGAAAGAGCAGCGTCTGGAGCAGGCGAAGAAGGAAGAGACGGTGAAAAAGGTGCTGAAGACCAAGGCGCAGCAGCAGGCGGAAGCCAAGGCGAAGGCAAAAGCCCGGGCGGACGCGCGGAAGAAGACCGTCAAAAAGAGGAAGTAATACCGGTATCAAAAAGAGCCCCTCGGTACGGGGCTCTTTTTGCTTTTCCCTCTCCCCCTCACCTCAATCCTCTCCCCCTCCTTCGCTCAAAGAGTTATGAAGGGCAGGCGCGGGGAGAGGAGGATCTTTGGTCACGATCCATCAGAGATGCTGCCGCTGGTGCTGTCTCATGCGAGGATGGGAGTTAAGGAGGAGCACGCCGCCCATGATGAGAAGTCCGCCGATCGCATGGGAGAGGCGGAGCGGCTCGCCGAGGTATAGGTGCGCGAAGATAAGGGCTCCGATGGTGCTGAGGGGGAGCGTAAGGTAGACGATCGTGAGTGAAAGACGATCGATGGCCTGGTAGAAGCTGAAGACGGAGAGGAAGCGCGACAGGAATGCGAAACTGAGAATGACGGGGATGAGACGGAAGGGGAGTCGTTGGAGTTCTGCGACGAAGGGGTGCGGGAGGAAGGGGGAGAGGAGGAAGAAGAGGAGGACCGCGCAGGACGAGCGGAAGAGGAGAATGAATTCCGGCGGGATGGCGAGGAGGCATTTCTTGAACATGATGGTCGCTCCGCTGAAGCAGAGGCCGCCGAAAATAATGAGCGCGTCGCCGGGGTGCAGGTGAAAGCCGCCGTCGACGTCCCGGAGGAGGACGACAGCAACGCCGCCGAGCATGAGGAGGCCAGAGGCGAGATGTTTCTTCCGGAAGCGTTCGTGGAGGAGAATGACCGCAAGGAAAATAGTGAAGAGCGTCTCCGTTTTGCCGACGAGTTCGGCGTTCACCGCCTCGGTGGTCTGCAGTCCTACGTACCAGAAACCGAGGCCGGCGATGACGAGAGCGCTGAAGAACAGGAGAGATAAGACGTCCCGCGCCGTGAGGGAGAGGAGACGCCGAAGCATCGGGAGGAATCCGTACGAGAGGAGGACGAAGACGACGATGGAGCTTTCTCCAATGAAGAGCATGGAGAGCGGGGAGAAGACTGCCGAGAGTTCTCGTGCAAAAACGGAGAAAGTGGAGCTGCCGAGGATCGTGAGGAAGAGGAATCCTGTCCCAATGGCGCGCGATGAGGTGTGTTTCACAACATTCTATTATACCATAGTTCACATGGTGCCGCTGGCAGGACTTGAACCTACACGCCCGGTTACAGGGCAGGGGATTTTAAGTCCCCCGTGTCTACCATTCCACCACAGCGGCGCGAACATAAAGAGTATACCTCTCTGCTCTGTCAGACAGCGCTCGCTTGCCCGATTGAATCCGAACCGCATCGGTCTGCGCTCGCGCAGCCTGACAGAGCGTGAATCTTAAATTGGTAACATCCCCGACTTCACCTTTGGTGTGCCTACTGCAACGGCATGCTGGCCGACCGCCATCGGCGCGCCGGTGAGAGGGTCGACTTCCTGCGCCGTGAGGATGAGGCGGCGGAGCGTCGTCCCGACCGGGACGCAGGTCATGAGCGTGGCGATACGCCGGTCGAGAGGCTGGTCGAGAACGTGGACATCCGTCGGCTTCACTTCATGCTTTTCCTGAATGACGTAGCGGTGGCGGTCTCCGCCGTAGTAGATCCAGAACTCATCGCCCGCTTTCAGCGCGGGAAGGCGCGCGAAGACGGATTTGTACTTCCCTTTCGACCAGGGGTAGTAGGAACTGTGTCCGGTGACGAAAAAGTTTCCCGCCTGCCCTGGGCGGGCGGTTCCGGGATAGTGAATGGTTCCATTCTCCAGGGCGGTTTGGATATCCTGTTCGAGGCGTTCCCATTCTTCCTGGAGCAGGGCATCGCCGGGAGGAATGACGATCGGGACATTGAGCCCGAGGGACGGGATGAGGAGACGGTTATCCGGCGGGCCGATGCTTGGCAGGAACTGCGCGGGGTCGGCGTCGCTGCCGCGGGCGATCGCTTTTTGGGAGAGCATGCCTGCCGCTTGTTCCACGGGCAGGCGGTCGTGGAGGATGGCGAGGGGATCAGCCATCGCCACGGCAATTTTTCCGAAGCTCTGGTAGTTGAGTGTGAGGAAGAGAACGCCGAAAATCATGGCGAACGTCGCGCCGAAGCGGATGGTATCCAGCAGGAAGAGCGTGCCGCGCGTGGTGTGCTTCGGCGTCCCGCGCCGCCCCGGAATCCACACCGGCTGACCGAGGAACGCGAGGATGGCGGTTGCCTTTGTATGGGCGGCGTCACGCATGAGTCGTGTTATTCCACGAACACCGGCAAATGTCCAGCGGTACTGCAGGACGCTTTCGGAGAAGATCTCTCGAAAAAACAGGAGAAGCGATGGCCACGGCAGAGAGAGGGCGGGCACGGAGCGGACTGCCCGATGTGGGGGAAGGTCTTCTCCGTCCAAGAGGACGATATTGCCGAGGGCGTCGTACCGTGCACGGTGGATCGGCAGGGGCATAGGTATCCGTGTATTGTACAATAAAAACAGATCATCCGTCAATCACTCCTCCTCCCATGATCTCCTCCCCCCGGTACAAAACGAGGTGCTGCCCAGGCGCTTGCGGACGCTGGGGGGAAGAGAAAACGAATGTCCCATGTGAGCCGCAGTAACGCAGAGAGCCGGTCATGCGTTGCGCGAGAGAGCGCGTGCGGCATTCGAAGGACGTCGGACAATCTTCCGGCGGCTTCCATGCGACCCAACGAAGATCGTTCACGCTGATCGTTGCTCTGCTCTCCCGGCCCTTTTCCTCGACGACGAGCGTATTATTTGAACAATTTTTTTGTACAACTTCGAGGGGAACCGTGAGGCCGCCGATGCCGAGCCCACGCCGCTGGCCGACGGTATAGAGTGGCACACCATTGTGGCGTCCGACGGCGGTGCCGTCGCGCCGAACGATATTCCCCGGTCGCAGGCTCCGACCGAGATGGCGCCGGAGGAAGGCCTGCGGGGATTTTTCCGGGAAGAAGCAGAGATCCTGACTTTCCCGATAGGATTCCCGGTCGTAGGGGACTCCGAAGCGTTCCGCGAGCGCATATACTTCCTGTTTATACAGGGCGCCGAGAGGGAAGACGGCGCGCGCGAGTTGCTCCTGCGTCAATCCGTAGAGGTAGTAACTCTGGTCCTTGGCTTTGTCGATGGCTTCGAGGAGATGGTACTGGGAGCAAGGATCTTGGCTGGAAATTCCCTCCCCCGGCGGGGGAGGGTTAGGGAGAGGGGATACGACATGTGTTGTATTTTTAAAAAAATCCGTCTGTGGTGAAGATTGTGTTACATCACTGCTACTGGAGCCCCTCCCCCAACCCCCTCCCTCCGGGGAGGGGGAATATTCCGGTCCTTCCTGCGTCACTCTTGCATAGTGCCCAGTTGCGACCTTCTCGCATCCGAGCTCATCGGCAATTTTTAAGAGTCTCCCGAACTTGATCGTCCGATTGCAGCGGACGCAGGGGTTGGGCGTCAGACCTTTTTGATAATCGCGGAGAAACGGATCCACCACTTCTCCTTTGAATGCTTCTTCCAGATCTTTGATGACATAGGGGATGCCGAGCGCCGCAGCGACGTGTTTGGCCCTGGCCGCCGTCTGCGCATTGCAGCACTTCGAGGGAAGGATTTGAGCGAGCGCAGGGGCGAGAGGGTCGTTCCACAACGTAAAACGCACACCGATGAGGTCGTGTTCCTGCTCTTTGAGGAGGTGCGCGACGACGCTGGAATCGATCCCGCCGGACAATGCGACCAAAATTTTCATAATTGACAAGAGATGTTTAGTATAGAACAATCATTGAAGAGATTCTCACTTGTTCTTTGAAAGGAGGCGGACCATGGGTGCCTTGTTTGCTGCCGTAGAAATGAACTGGACAGCCGTCGCGTACTACGCAATGTTGTTTCTACTGGTCGGTTGGATTTTTTGGTTGGTGTTTCGGAAGGACTAGTGCAGGATTCCGATGCAGGCGCGTGCGCCTGCATCATTTTTCTGTATCCTACAACTATGGTATTACAAGTCTCACATTCTATGAAATCCTCTCCCCGGGACGTCTTCCTCTACCTTCTCCTCATGATCACGCTCTACGTGAGCGTTGGGAGCCTGACGGCGCTCCTGTTCCAGTACGTCAATGTCCTCCTTCCGGATCCGTTGGAGTACGGACAGGGGGCGCTGGACATCATCCGGCAGTCGACGGCGGCCCTCCTCATCGTCTTCCCGGTGTATCTCTTCCTGTCGGCCTTCCTCGGCCGCGATATCGCGCGCGATGCCAGCAAGGCGGACCTCCGCATACGGAAATGGCTCCTGTCCCTCACGCTATTCCTCGCGGCGCTTGCCGTCATCGGCGATCTCGTGACGGTCATCTATAGCTTCCTCAGCGGCGAGCTCTCGGCGCGGTTTACTCTCAAGGCGTTCAGCGTTCTCTGTATTGCCGGAGCGGTGTTCAGCTACTACATCTGGGATATTCGGGAGTGGAAACGCGGTCATCTCCGCCGGGCGATCCTCCTGTGGTGGGGCGCCGGCGTCGCGGCTGGTTTCTGCGTCATTGCCGGATTCTTCATCGCTGGTTCGCCGTGGCATCAGCGGAACATTCGCTTTGATGAGCGGCGCGTGAACGATCTTCAGATGATCCAGGGGGAAGTGCTCCGTCATTGGCAGATGAAGGGGGCGCTGCCGGAACATCTCGACGCACTGCGCGATACGATCTCCGGTTTTCTGCCGCCATCGGATCCGGAAACGGGAGCGCCGTACGAGTACCGCGCGACAGGGAAACTGGCATTTGAACTCTGTGCAGTCTTTGCGGTACCAAGTCGCATGCAGGGGGCATTCCGGGGGCGCCCGGTTGCTTCCTATCCGCACGATCCCTATTCCCAAAACTGGGAACATTCCGAAGGACGAACGTGTTTTGCTCGCACCATCGATCCGGAGCTCTATCCAAAGGAGCCGAAGCCTCGGTACTAAACATCCTCTCCCTTGGGGAGAGGATACAGGAGAGGGGGTCAATAACTGTTCCGCGAAAAGCATGGCAATTCCCTCTACCCCCTCTCCCTAGCTCTCCCCCCAAGGGGGAGAGAATGTAGAATAGTCATCATGATAGAAAAAGCCCGTCAGTGTGCGGCGGAATATGAAGAACTTCAGCGGAAGCTCCAGGACCCCGGCGTGCATGCGGACGTGCAAAAACTGAAGGAATACGGGAAGCGTCTCAAGGAACTGGAACCCGCGGTTCGATGTTTCCGAGAGTACGAGACGCAGGAGAAAATTCTTCGGGAGGCGAAGGAGGTGACCGATCCGGAACTGCAGGACATGGCGGCGCAGGAGGCGCGTGCGGCAGAACTTCGCCTGAAGGAATTGGATGTGGAATTGCGCAGATTGCTCCATCCCAAGGATCCTCTCGCCGATCGTCCGACGATTCTCGAGGTCCGGGCGGGCACCGGTGGAGAGGAGGCGTCGCTCTTCGCGACAGAGCTCCTGCGCATGTACCTTCGCTATGCGGAGGGACAGGGGTGGACGACGGAGCTCCTCAGTAAAACCGACGCGGACAGCGGAGGCATCAAAGAGGCGATCGTGCGGATCGTGGGGGAAGGCGCGTACGGAAAGCTGAAGCGCGAAGGAGGTGTCCACCGCGTGCAGCGCATTCCGGTGACGGAGGCAAAGGGGCGCATTCACACGTCTGCGGCGACGGTGGCTGTGCTTCCTGAAGCGGAAAAAGTCGATGTTCCCATAAGGACGGAAGACCTGCGTATCGATACGTTCCGCTCCGGAGGAGCGGGGGGGCAACATGTGAACAAGACGGAGAGCGCGATCCGCATTACCCATGTCCCGACAGGGGTGGTGGTCGCCTGCCAGTCCGAGCGGAGTCAGATCCAGAATCGCGCGCGGGCAATGGATCTTCT